>JANQIY010000238.1 GCA_028281965.1 Candidatus Gastranaerophilales bacterium | reverse complement strand
GGAAAATTAGGGTAATGTCAGCCCTTCTAAAGGGAGGGGGTTGGGGGTGGGTTGTAAAATTTTCGCTTTTACAAATTAATTCGCGACTCGAGTTAATTAGCAATTCGAGTTAAACATACAAAATTTTTTGTTTACTACTTACCCTCTATAATTAAAGGAATACGACGGGATTAAAATCCCGTCGTATTCTCTATTGAAAAAAGATAGTAGTATTTTTTAAAATGTCACTCCGTGCCTGGTGCGGGGTCTATATAGATGACCCTGTGAGCGATGAGCTTGTCCCGCGTCAAATGCGGCCTGACGCTTTTTAACTACATATATAAAGGCATTAACTCTTCAGTTTCCTGAGGAAGTTTACCTTCTTTAATTTGCGTAAAAACCCGGTAGTCAATCTCTGAGAACAAGTTGTCCACGGATTCTATTGATTGCAGGTAACCATCATCTATGCTGTTATTTTCAATCATAGCAGCAAGGGTCTCAAAGTTTTCCTGGTGTTTTCTAAACCTTTCTACCGCATAATCGCGCGCCTGCCATGTTGTCACGAGGAATGGCCAGTCGCTGCTTTGCAGTAAAAGATTCTCTCTTACCAGCTGGTTAAGGGCCCTGTGAAGGAGTTTATCCTGCGGAACCTGCGGATACCGGCTAACAATGTTCTCAACCCTTCTTTCAGCGCTGTGAATGATAGGCCACATCCATTCTGTCTGGTGGTTTTGCCATACCCAGAAATGTCCGCCCTGTCCCCAGGAGCTCTCAGGAAGCTGAACAGCGGCTGACGGTTGATGCTCATCAAGATATTCACTGGCTGTCTGTAATTTTACTTCGGGAAGATGGTTATGAAGCTTTTTTATAACCTGTTTAATGAAATCAACTCCTTCAAACCACCAGTGGCCGAATAATTCAGCGTCAAAGGCTACCATAAAGAGTCCATCTTTACCTGTTGCTTTTTTATAATCATTTAATCTGTGATAAATGATATTTGTATAGTGGTCTGTATTCTCATTGATTCTACCCTGGGCAAGCACGGGGTCATAGAGCATTTTTTCACCCAGGCCGCAGGTCGGGCTTGTTATTCTCCAGTAATGAGCGCCTGAATTTTCATCTTTTTTATGGAATTCCCTATAGCAACCGTCTCCGGGATAACCATCAGCTGCTGACCATACTTGATAACCGCCTTCGTGGTTTCTGCCCATTACTGCTACCTGGGCTTCAGGCATCCAGTAAGCTTCATAAGTGGTTAACCCTGTGGCAGGTCTTGGAGGCAACGGAATATACTCGATGTTTCCATATATGCCGACTGACCTTCTGCTTCCTACGGAAACCCCGCCTTCTACCTGATGGGATTCTACAAAAACATACTCTATGTCGTTATTTGCAAGATGAGTTTCTATTGCCGGCCTGTAGTACTTGCTTCCGTCAGGGGCTGTTGCTTCATAACCCGGTCTGTACGCACATTCCGGCATCCAGGCTCCTCTCGGTTTTCTGCCGAAAAGGTTTTTATAAGCGTTTACACCTGTCTTTAACTGGGCATTAATTGAGGAATCCTTGGATAATAAAGGCATAAACCCATGAGTCGCGCAGGATGTTGTAATTTCTATACATCCCAGATCCTGAAGTCTTCTGAATTCGCTTATTAAATCCCTGTTATACCTGTTTATGAAGCTATCTTTAATATTGTTATACCAGTCATTATAAAACCTGGCGAGATATTCAAGATGTTGTGAATGGGCTACACTATCACTCGGGTAGCGGTTTAAATCTTCCTGAATTGCCTCAAGCCTTGAGTTTATATATGTATCAAACCCGGCTTTCAAATGCTCATCATTTAACTGCTCGGCAAGTACAGGTGTCAATCCAACTGTTAACTTTGCTTTTATTCCTTCATCGAGTAATTCATTAATTGCGTTTAAAAGCGGGATATATGAATGAGACATACATTCATACAGGTTTTCTTCTCCAAAAGGCCACATACCTGCTTTTCTGTAAAAAGGCAAATGCCCGTGAAGCATAAATACAAAAGATCCTACTGTCATTTTTTTCCTCCGGTTCTTGGATTTTTATAGTTAATTTTATATATAAAACGCATTTTTCAAAATGCTGATTGTTTTTAATTTTCCAGAAAAACCAGGCATTACTTTAGAATATTATCCTGAACCGGTTTGAATTGAAACGGTTTTTGTGTCTAATCTCTTTTTGTTAAGCTCGGCTAACCATTTACTTATGTTTACACTAAACTTGTTTCTAATAAACATGTCTAATCAAACATAACCTTGCCTTGAATAACTGCCTGTTTCTCTTTTTTTTTTGCCCGTTTTGATATTTTCGGGTTGAATTTATTCAAATACTTTTATAAGTTATAATAACGTTAATAAAAACATAAAAAAAACACAATACATTTGGGATACAAATTAAACAAATATTTACTATTTTTCTTTTTTTTTTAAAACAACTAAGTATGATTTTAATAAAAAAGATATACAAAATTTAGTACATTCAATGATGGAAATATTTGATAAACTTAAAAATAAAGTGATAATTTCAGCTCAGGCTTCGGCTGGAGAACCTATTTACGAAGATAGGTGCTTGACTTCCATAATAAAATCGGTAATCAGCGGTGGTGCAGGAGGATTAAGGCTAGCCGGCGCCGAAAGTATCCGGGAAACCAGGAAACTATACGACATACCGGTAATAGGAATCACCAAGCCTGATCCATTGCCTGAAAACTGGCGGGAAACAGTTTATATAACCCCAACATTCAGGGATGCAAAGGAAATTTCAGAGGCAGGCACTGATATTATAGCAATTGACGGGACTGGCAGGCATAGGCCTGAGGAAAACCTGCCGGTATTAATTTCCAGGATAAAAACTGAGCTATATAAACCTGTTATGGCTGATATTTCTACACTTGAAGAGGGCATAAACTGTGCTAAGTATGGAGTTGATATTGTCTCAACAACGCTTTCCGGTTATACAAGCTATACTTCCGATAAAAATAACGGCCAACCCGATTTTATGCTGCTTGAAAAGCTGGTTAATACTTTAAATATTCATGTAATACTGGAAGGAAGGATCTGGACTCCTGAACATGTCCGACAGGCATTTAAAATAGGAGCTTTTGCTGTAGTTATAGGCTCTGCTGTTACCAGGCCACAGGTTATTACAAGAAGATTTGCTGATGCAGTAAGCGATTAACACAGATTAACAGGTTTTAATAAGTCCACTATTTGAATGAAATTTTCATTTTTCCCTGAATTTAACCGCCCCTGTTTTCGATAAGGAAATTAAGAGAGAGGTACACAGGGATAAATGTTTTCACAATTTCATACTGCAAATTAATAAAAAACCGCTTAAATACAGTCATATTTAACCGGTTTTATCCTGAAACCCTCTATAAATCAAAAATTTCCCTAAAACTTTAGACTCCGCATAAAAAATCATTAAAATTCCATGAGAAAAGACAAGAAAAGGAGAGGAAATGAAGGATAAATTTGTTCCAAGATTAAAACTGCAGGCGGATATAACTGAAATGCGCCTGAACACGCTGGAACCCCCGATAAGAATGGAAAGCCTCGGAACTTCCAGTGAAATTCCCAAGTTTAAGGAAGTTTTCACAGACCTTGTACAAAATGTTGACCAGACAATAAAAGCTCCTGACCAGGTAATGGAGGATGCCATGCTTGGAAACGGGGCGGATATTCACGATGTGATGATTGCAATGAACAAGGCCAGTCTAAGCGTGCAAGTTGCTACGCAGATGACCTCAAAAGTAATACAGGCATACGAGAAAGTAATAGCAATTCAGGTGTAAAATAGATTGCAGGAGTTTTAAAAAGAAATCAACCGTCAAAAGCTACCGCAATAAGAAATTAAAGGAGAAAATATAATTTGAACCCTGATGTCATTTTAAAAAACAGAAATGTCCTTATCGCCGTGATTGCATCGGTGGTTTTGATTTTAGTATTGATTATCGGGATTAGCATTAACTCTAAATCCGGAGAAGACAGGGTTATGGCTCCCAAAGTTCAAAAAATAAAGGACGATATACTACTTTTAACTACCAGCGACACTGGTAAAGCGCTTGAAATCCAGGCATTACTGGCAAGGGAAGGGATAATAGTAAGACAGGGAAAACAGGGAACAAAAATTGACCTGATACTTGCTAAAGAAGACGATATTACAATGACACAGCGTGATAATGCCATTATAACCATCGTAAAAAGCGGCATAATGGATAAAAATATAGGACTGGAAATTTTTGACAAGGGAGATTTTACCTCTTCAAGGGAAGACAAGAGGATCAGGCTTGCAAGGGCTATAAATGGTGAACTGGCAAGGCTTATCAAGAAAATCCCCGGCATAGAAGATGCTTCTGTATTTGTTTCAATTCCTAAAGACACGATATTTACTTCAATGCAGCAGCCTACAACGGCTACTGTCCAGCTTGTCCTGCCTCCTAGCGCTGAAAAGTTGGACAGAAACCTTATAAGAGCTGTTAAAAATTTGCTTCTTGGAAGTGTAGACGGATTAAAAGCTGAAGACATCTCGATTACAGACACAAATGGAAACGTTTATTCAAGCATAATGAGTTCTACAGACGATATGATGAAGCTCCTGGAAGACCAGGACGGCTATATGAAGAAAAAAATCATTGCCCAGCTTGATAAATTGATCGGAAAAGGAAATTACGTAGTAACAGTAAGCACATATTTACGGGAAAGTCCGGTACAAAAGGACGAAGTTCATTTCAAACCGAACGATTCAGCTGTAGGAGCAAGACAAAAATTTACTGAAAATCTCGGAGACCGCTCAGAAGATTCCAGTAAAATAAGCGGGGCAGTAAGTTCATACCTGCCGGGCAACATGGCAAGTCCGGAATCAAAAACAAACCGAAATTACAAAAGGGAAGCGGAAGAATTAAGCTATAAAGTTGGACAGACAAGGGTTTTAGAATTAAAGAACCCCGGAGTTCTTGAGGAAATTTCGATAGCGCTCACTGTAAGCAAAGGCGCGCTTCCTGCGGGAATGAGCACGGACGAGCTGAAAGAGCTGGTTGCGAGGGCAGCGAGTCCAAAAGCGCTGGCTAAAAATGTCCAGATAGCATTTTCCGCTAAAATCAGGCCGTACCTGACACAGGAAAGACCGGTGCAGCTTCCTCAGCCGGAGGAATCAGGAAACCCCTGGTGGACTATAGTTGCTGTGTTTGGTGTTATCCTGTTTATTGCCCTGGTATTCATCTCCGGGAGGGCAAAAGATGCTGCTAACAAGCATAAAAAAGAGATTGACTCAATCATGGAGCTGGCTAAAAAACAGGAAAAAGCCATAGAAGAGGCAAATAAGAGAACAGCGCAGTTGCAGCAAGTGCAACAACAACTTTACCAGCAGATATCATCCGGCCAGTTGCAAGCTATTCCCCAGCAGGCAGCACCTCAGGCTCCCGTTCAACCTCCCGCGCAGCCTGTAGAAGAGGTTACTTCCGACATAGCAGACGATATCCCGGAAGAAGAGCTTGCCACCACTCTTAGAAGCTGGATAGAGAGCTCAAGCTAGAATTTAACAGAAGATTCAATTTATTCAGGATTTTTAAGCTTTAATTTTTTCTGGTTAAATTTTAACAGGGGTTTTTTCTTTTTTATAAACCCGCCCGTAACTTCATGGACATTTTCGATGGCAATAAACGCTGACGGGTCAATTTCGCTGATAAGATGCTTAAGCTCTGCCAGCTCCAACCTGGTTATTACACAGAAAATAATCTTTTTGGGCTCTTTTGTATAACCGCCTTGCCCGTCAATATAAGTTACACCCCTTTCCAGGTGATTCATAATAGCAAGTGCGATATCTTCATAAAGGTCAGATACAATAATTACGGATTTTGACTCGTCAAACCCGTCAAGCACAACGTCAATCGTCTTAAAAATAATGAAATAAGCAATCAGGGAATACATAGCCCTATCCCATCCAAAGACTACACCTGCGCTTGCCAGGATAAATATGTTAAAAAACATAATAATTTCACCAACGGAGAAACTTATTTTCCTGGAAAACGCGATGGCAACAATTTCTGTACCGTCAAGAGAGCCGTTATTCCTGAATATTATCCCCAGGCCTATGCCTATTATTATTCCGCCAAAAATGCTCGATAGCAGTAAATCCTTGGTGACACTGGGGAAGTGGTGAAATATTGATACGACAATTGCAAGCAGGCCAATAGAAAACAGTGATGAAAACAAAAAATGTTTTCCCAGGTGCTTATAACCAAAATATAAAAAAGGCAAGTTAAAGAAAAAAATGAAAATTCCAAGCGGAAGCTTTGTTATATAGCTCGTAATAATTGATATACCTACAATTCCGCCATCGATAATGTTGTTTGGAACGAGAAACTGCTCCAGCCCAAAAGCCACAAGGCATACCCCTATAGTTAAAAAAACCGCGCTTTTAATTATGCCTAAAGGTGTAGTTGTTTGCACGGTTTGTTCCTTCCTTACACATATACCGGGTTATGCCCACTCGTCCTGAAAAAATTTGTCTATTTCAATAATTTTTCCTTCCCCTTTATTGTCGTTATAAATCCTTATAAAGTCCAGAAGTTCTTCCGCCGGGATTTTATAATTGTTTATATAAACTCTGACGCCTTCTTTTACAAGGACTTTAACGATATAATAAAACGCTTCCGCACGTTTTAAAAGGGATTCCTCATCTAAATGCCTGCCGTTTTCATCAGTATCTATGGATACATAAAAGTAACCATCGGATGTTTTGCAAACGTTTCCGTTGTTACAGTGTTTTGCTTTTTTAGTTTTATTGTTTACCGAAAAAAGATCTATAACCTTTTTGTTTAGCTCGTCAGTCATTTTTTTAATAAAAATCCTTAATAACCCAAAATCAATTTTATATCACTAACTGCAGCATGTGCAATTTGTAAAGTTTATGTTTAAGGAATTTTAAAAATTAGAAAAAAGCAGGTGGAAACTCTAAGCAAAATGCTTTCAAATACCAGTAAACATAAAAATAAGGAGAATGACATGAAACTTATGAAAATAAAAAAGCCAAAACATTATTATCTTGAAGATTACATGCGAGATTTAAGAGATGAAATGGAAAGTATGTTCAGAAGCACTTTTGAACCTATGATAGAAAAAGAAAGCGAAAGAGGCGAGTTAATTTTCAGCCCGCCTGTTGAGCTTTGGGAAAAAGAAGGGGATATTCATTTAAAAGTACAGCTCCCCGGTATAAAAAAAGAAGATATTGATATCGAGGTGTCTGAAAACTCCATAAAAATCAAAGCTGAAACAAAAGAAGAAAAGGAAGAAACAGAAAAAAACATCTACAGGAGCGAGTTTCGCTATGGTAGGTTTATGAGGACCATACCTCTGCCTGAAGAAGTAGACTGCGATGAAGCGGAAGCTAAGTTTAAAGATGGTGTTCTGTGTATTTCCGTTCCAAAAACCCAAAAAGAAGAAAAAGAAATAAAAAAATTAACGATTAAGTAAAAGTTTCATATAAACAAGCCTGAAGGACGGATATTCCTGCTCAGTATAAAATGCTGTAATTTTTAATCAAAAATTCTGTACTTTACCAGGGTAATAAGGGCAGTGATACCGTCCTTCCAGGTTATTTTCTTGCCTTCATGGTAATCTCTTCCATAATATGAAACCGGAGTTTCATAAAGACGGTATTTTCTCTTCAAAACCTTCGCTGTAATTTCCGGCTCAAACTCAAACCGGTCTGATTTGATATCAATACTCTTAATTACATCAGCCTTGAATGCCTTGTAGCAGGTTTCCATATCTGTTAGCGTGGAGTCATATAACAGATTTGTAATAAGCGTAAGTACCTTGTTGCCAACAAGATGCGTAAACTTAAACGAGCGTGAAGATTTTCCGCCGGAAAGCCTTGACCCGTAAACAACATCTGCTTTATCCCGGATTATAAGTCTTATAAGTTCTTCGTAATCGTCAGGGTCATACTCAAGATCAGCATCCTGGATCACTACAATGTCTCCGCTGACATGCTCCATTGCTGTTCTTATGGCAGCTCCTTTTCCCATATTTTTGGGGTGAGAATACACTTTATATCCGTTTTCCCGGCTAAACCGCTCCAGAATTTTTCCTGAACCGTCAGTAGATGCGTCGTCTACAAGAATAATTTCCTTTTCCAATCCCTGCATATTTGCGTTTTCTACTTTTTCAAGGATTGCTTCAAGGGTGTGGATTTCGTTAAAAACGGGTATAATTATGCTAATTTTCTTGAACTGCATTTTAAATCTTCTTAAATTTGCTTAACAATGATAATTTATCCAAAACCGTTATTTTTGACAACTTTTGTAACTCAAACCGCTGTAAAAACTATAATTTACCTTATAAACTTACTTTTTAGATTATGAGGATTATAATAAAGTAAGTTAAGAGCCTATCCAAGAAATAAAAAATAAACGAACAATGTCATATAAAAATTTAAAAGAATTTATAAACAGGTTAAAAAAAGAAAACGAGCTTCTGGAAATTAACACTGAGGTAAGCTCAGAGCTGGAAATCACGGAAATTACCGACCGTGCAAGCAAGGAGAAGGGTTTTTCCAATAAAGCGCTTTTGTTTAACAGGGTAGAAGGCTATGAAATGCCTGTTTTAACCAATGCTTTCGGCTCTTATAAGCGAATGGGGCTGGCTCTTGGCGTAAATGACGTAAGGGAAATTGCAAAGCGGATAACAGAGCTTTCCAGCCCGGAAGTCCCTGATACTTTAGCTGGTAAAGCCGCTCTTTTGCCGAAGTTAATGGAAGTAAGCTCATTTTTCCCTTCCATGGTTAAGGAAGCTTATTGCCAGGAAGTTGTAATCACAGACCTTACCCGGCCTATTTTGGATAAATTACCCATTTTAAAATGCTGGCCTCAGGATGGAGGACCTTTTATCACGCTTGGGCTTGTCATAACTAAAAATCCCGACACCGGAAATCGCAATATGGGTATGTATAGGCTTCAAAAGTTTGATAACCTGACGACAGGCATGCACTGGCATAAACATCATGACGGGGCAAAAAACTTTCTGGAAGCAAAGCGGCTGGACAGGAAATTTGAAATAGCGGTTGCGCTGGGGTGTGACCCCGCAGTAACCTATGCCGCCACGGCGCCGGTTCCTCCGGGAATTGACGAGATGATATTTGCCGGTTTCTTGAGAAAAAAGCTTGTCCAGCTGGTAAAATGCCGGACAGTTAATATAGAAGTCCCTGCTAATGCGGAGATTGTGCTGGAAGGTTATGTGGATTTAGAAGAAACAAGGATTGAGGGCCCGTTTGGGGATCATACAGGCTATTACAGCCTGGCTGATGAATATCCGGTCTTCCATATAACCGCTATAACTCATGCTAAAGATCCTGTTTACCCTGCAACCATAGTTGGCAGACCTCCGCAGGAAGATTGCTATATGGGAAAAGCCACGGAGCAAATATTCCTGCCTGTTTTAAAACGTATCATGCCGGAAATTGCCGATATGAACCTGCCCATAGAAGGCGTGTTTCACAACTGCGCTATTATCAGCATAAATAAAAGTTTTCCCGGGCATGCCAACAAGATAATCAATGCGGTATGGGGTTTAGGGCAGTTGATGTTTACAAAGTTCGTAATTGTCGTGGATTCTGATGTGAATGTCCACGACCTCTCAGAAGTCAGCTGGAAAGTATTTAACCATACTGACCCCTCAAGAGACTGTGTAATCACAAAAGGCCCGCTGGATATCCTTGACCATTCCTGCGATTTACCGGGATTTGGCGGGAAAATGGGAATTGACGCCACAAAAAAATGGAAAAGCGAGGGGTTTCAACGTGACTGGCCAGATGAAATAGTCATGAGCGAAGAAATTAAAAGAAAAGTGGATGAAAAATTTAAAAACTTAAGCACTTAGAGCCTATCCAAGAAGTAAAAAAATAAACGAACAATGTCATTTACGAGGAAGGCAGGTAAATAAGCCCGGTTATTTGATATAAACGCTATTCTGCCCGGCACTTTTGAGACCGCTTCTAATAACAACTATTTTCCGGAATTGATATGGCGGTTTTTCCGAAAAGGAGAGTGAAATTTTAACAGTTTAAATATTTCCATTATGACAAGTATCGAACTTGATAAAACCAGCAGGTAAACCCATTCAATAATTTTTACAGTTTCTATGCCGAGCACTAGCTGCATTACCGGTATGTTCATTGAAATAATATGTAGTGCTTGAGCGGCTAAAACTCCTGTTATTAACAAAGTATTATTTCTAAGAGGCACTTTAAGAATAGATTTATATTCAGACCTGCAGTTAAATACATGAATATTTTCAAAAAGCACCATAAGCAGCAAAATAATATTCCTGGCAAAATATTCAGGAGTTCCGTTTGAAAGCAACCATACCCACAGAACAAATGCGATTAATCCCATACTTATGCCTGAAATTAAGATTTCCTGTATCATAAGCCGGTTGAAGATACTTTCTTCCGGTCTTCTGGGCGGGTGTTCCATGGTTTCTTTTTCGCCTTTTTCAAAAGCAAGCGCTACCCCCTGGATTCCGTTGGTAACCAGGTTTAGCCATAGAAGCTGCACTGCTGTTAAGGGTATGGGAAGGTTAAAGATTATCGAAAGCAAAAACAGTACAATCTCCGCGGCTCCTGTTGCTACAAGTAGGTAAACCACTTTTCTTATATTGTCATAAGCGTATCTTCCTTCTTCAACCCCTGCTACAACGGAAGCAAAGTTATCATCGACAATAATCATCGATGCGACATCCTTGGCAACGTCTGTTCCTGACCCCATCGCTACGCCTATGTGCGCTTTTTTAAGCGCCGGGGCATCATTTACTCCATCGCCCGTCACTGCTATAAAGTTGCCTGAACTCGAAAGAGCTTCAACTATGTCCAATTTCTGAAGAGGCGTAACCCTGGCAAATATCGTTGATTTATTAACAATTTCCGAAAATTGTCCGGAATTTTTGTCTATACTTGCCAGGGTTGCACCTTCTACAACCTGCTCCCTTGTGGTTATTATATCCAGGTTTTTACCTATGTTAAATGAGGTTTCAGGATGGTCTCCGGTAATCATTATTACCTTAATCCCGGCTTTTTTACACTTATCAACGGCCAGTTTTGCTTCCGGGCGGAGCGGGTCAATAAGCCCTGCCAGTCCCAAAAATGTTAAACCCTTTAAATCCGCCTCAAAATAGTCATGGTCGGATTTTTTGTTGATTTTACCTTCAGCAAGCGCTATTACCCTGTGCCCTGTGCCGGAAAGCCTTTCTGCCTGCCTTTCTACCCGCTTACCGTTAATTTTTTTTATGCCTTCATTAGTTTTCATGTAGGTACAAAAGCCGAGAATAACTTCAAATGCGCCCTTTATAGCAACTTTTACTTCTTTATCATCTTCTTCTTTATAAAACTTTGCGGAAAATTTTCTTTCTGATTCAAACGGAATTTCTTTTAAAACTTTAATTTCTTTCTCGATTTTTTTGGGGTTTAATCCGTATTTATAGCAAAGCGAAAGTAGCGCAACGTCTACGGCATCTCCATGGTAAGTCCATTTTTTCTGTTTTTTAACTAAAAAACCTTCATTGCAGGTAGCTGCGCACTTTACCAGGTTTTCAACATCAGAAACACTATATTTTTGCCTGCACGGGGAAATTTCGCCTTCTCCCGCATAACCCTCTCCTGAAACGAAAAATCTTGAACCGTCAGGAAGATAAAGCATTTTTACAGTCTGTACGTTTACAGTAAGTGTTCCGGTTTTGTCGCTGGCAATCAGGGTACAACTCCCAAGCCCTTCCACCGCAGGTAATTTACGTATAATAACGTTCCTTTTTGCCATTCTCGACATTCCGACCGAAAGGGCAACAGTTAAAGAAGCCGGGAGTCCCTCGGGAATCGATGAAACGGCCAGAGCTACAGCCAGGAAAAATACTTCTATAAGGGTTGAACCCCGCAAAAATTCTATTAAAGCGATTAAAGCACAGGTAAAAAGCACTATCATGCTTATTTCGGCAGAAAATTTCTCCATTCTTTTTATTAAAGGAGGTTTAGAGCTTTCTAAAAATGTTACAGCTCCGGCAATTTGCCCTATTTCGGTATTCATTCCCGTTCTGACGACAACACCCAGTCCCCTGCCTGTTGTAACAATAGAACCGGCATAAAGCATATTCTCCCTTTCGCTCAAAGGGATTTCCTCTTCTATTTTGTCGCTGATTTTTATAACATCGTTTGATTCACCGGTAAGCAGCGATTCATCCGCCATAAGCCCGCTCTGTTTTAAAATTCGTATATCAGCAGGGACTTTACCTCCGGATGTTAAATGGACAACATCTCCGGGAACAAGGCATTCCGCGTTAAGATATCCGGATTCGTGATCCCTGTTGATTTTTACAGAAATTTTCAAAAGGTTTCTTAGTGATTCTGAGCTTTTTTCCGCTTTCCACTCCTGGTAAGCTCCAATTGCAGTATTAATCAGGATTACCAGAAATATAAAAAATCCATCTTTTATATCACCAATGAAAAAAGAAACTCCACCCGCAGCTATTAAGATGTAAATTAACGGGTTTAAAAGTTGATTAAATATAATTTTTAGCAAAGAAGGCCGTTTTTTTACAGGTAGCATGTTCTTTCCAAATTTATACAGTCTCTCGCTTGCTTCCTCTGAAGTTAGACCTTTATAGGAAGAGTTGAGATTTTCCAGGGTTTCCTCGGCGGAAAGTCTATACCATTCAATGGGTTTAGCTATCTTTTTTGCCTTGTTTTTCAATTTTTGCCTTTATAAATTTCCAAACCTATTTGTAAGCTTATGAAAAAACAAATAATTTGATATCCGAAAGAAGAACAAAAAATATTAAGGAAGGTTGAAAAAGTTTTTACGTAAATGTCACCCCGCACCTGATGCGGGGTCTATTTAGTCAGGGTTATTGTCTATTATGTTTGCCGGATAGATGCCGCATCAAGTGCGGCATGACATGCGGTGTTGAGTAGTGTTTGATTGCGTGTTTATTTGTTTAACAGTAAATATTTTATCTAATTTATTGGATTCATCATACAAGGCTCTTAGTATAATTTTCTGAATTTTCTCAAAATCTATATGGAATTGTTAAAGGATTCGTCTTTAACTTTCTCTTAGGACGGGAGTGGTGGAAATTTTGAGAAAATTTCATCAAGCCATAACTGTTTTTTGACTAATTGGCGACTCGAGTTATTTGGCAATTAAAGTTAATATGGCTTTGTTGCTTGACTTCGGGTCATGGTTGTTTTAAAAATAAAATAGTAAACTTCAAACGCATAAAATACTAAATTAACAGGAAATCCAAGGAGAAAATTAAGTGCCGACAATAAACCAGTTAGTATCTAAAGAACGCAAAAGATTAAAGGAAAAAACAAAATCTCCTGCACTGATAAGCTGCCCTCAAAGAAGAGGGGTTTGCACAAGGGTTTATACAACAACCCCCAAAAAACCAAACTCAGCATTGAGGAAGGTCGCAAGGATAAGACTTACAAACGGATTTGAGGTTACAGCCTACATTCCCGGAGTGGGTCATAACTTGCAGGAACACTCAGTGGTATTAATCCGTGGCGGAAGGGTAAAAGACCTTCCGGGAGTAAGATATCATATAGTCAGAGGCACGCTTGATTCTGTCGGAGTGCAAAACAGAGCGCAGGGCAGAAGCAAATACGGCGCTAAAAGACCAAAGAAATAATCAAAAAATAACTATTGGAGGAACATAATTAATGTCTCGCAGAAATAAACCGCCAAAAAGAATTCCTGAACAGGACCCTGTATATAACAGCCAGGACGTGGCAAAGTTCATTAACAGGCTTATGAGGCGCGGAAAAAAAAGCATAGCCCAGAAAATATTCTACAGCGCTATGGAAATAGTGAAAGAAAAAACAAAAGAAGACCCGATGGAAGTTTTCCAGAAGGCATTAAAAAATATTATACCCCTTGTTGAAGTTAAAGCTAAAAGGATTGGCGGCTCAACATACCAGGTCCCAACGGAAGTAAGACCTGACAGGGGAATGGCTCTCGGCTCAACCTGGATTATAGACATAGCAAAATCCAAAGCGGGAAAGCCAATGGAAGAAAAATTAGCATCAGAAATTCTATCTGCATCAAATGGTGAAGGTGCTGCCGTTAAAAAACGAGAAGATACTCATAAAATGGCGGAAGCAAATAAAGCGTTTGCGCATTACAGATAAAAAACAATTTTTCTACAAAAAATGGCAAAACACGAGAGTTTTTATCAAAAAAATAATCGGTTTTGCTATTTTTTTGATAAAAATTAAAATAACAGGCAATTTTTTATACCCTTCAGATTTTAAACAAATGAACGATTATTTTAAAGAACATATTTAACAAAATAAAGTCTTAATATTTACATGAAATAGTAAAATAATAAATATAAACGGCAAAGTATTAGGAAGAACTTACAAGAGACAAAAAGGAAGAAATCATGAGCAGAAAATATCCTTTAGACAAGATTAGAAACATCGGCATTGCCGCGCATATTGACGCGGGAAAAACTACGACAACAGAAAGAGTTTTATTTTATACAGGCTTCAGCCATAAACTCGGTGAGGTACATGAAGGAACTTCTGTAACCGACTTTATGGAGCAGGAAAGAGAAAGAGGAATCACTATCACATCTGCTGCCGTATCGTCTTTCTGGAAAAATCACCAGGTAAACATCATTGACACACCCGGCCACGTTGATTTTACAGTGGAAGTTGAAAGATCACTCCGTGTACTTGACGGGATGGTAGCTGTTTTTTGTGCGGTAGGCGGAGTTCAGTCCCAGTCAGAGACCGTCTGGCGCCAGGCTAACAAGTATAAGGTACCTAGAATCGTATTTGTAAACAAAATGGACAGAGTAGGAGCCAACTTCTTAAGGGTTGTAAACCAGATAAGAGACAGGCTTCAGGGAAATGCAGTCCCTATCCAGCTGCCGATTGGAAGCGAGGATAATTTAAAAGGTATCATCGATATAGTAAAACAAAAAGCTTATATCTACGAAGATGATCTTGGAAAAGACATAAGAGAAACCGGCATTCCTCAAGAGTATCAGGAGCAAGTTGCACAGCACAGGGAAAAACTCGTTGAAGCCGTTTCCGAGCATGATGATGAATTAATGATGAAATACCTGGAAGGTGAAGAGTTATCAGAAGAAGAAATTATCAGAGGACTAAGAAAAGCGACGGTTGCGGATAAAATAATCCCTGTAACCTGCGGCTCAGCGTTCAAAAATAAAGGTGTCCAGCTTTTACTTGACGCGGTAATAAATTATTTGCCGTCCCCGATAGAAGTTCCTCCAGTCGAAGGGAAAACGCTTGACGGTGAAGAAATCACAAGAAAAAGCGATGATGGTGAACCTTTTGCAGCGCTTGCCTTTAAAGTTATGACTGACCCCTATGTGGGCAGGTTAACTTTCATCAGGGTTTACAGCGGAACTTTAGAAACAGGAAGCTATATTTTAAATGCAACAACCGGAAAAAGAGAACGTATCAGCAGGATGCTTCAAATGCAGGCCGATACAAGAAACGAAGTGCAAAGCATTAGAGCAGGCGATCTTGTAGCCGTTGTAGGACTAAAAGAAACCACAACAGGCGATACCCTATGCAGTGAAAAAGCCCCTGTTCTTTTAGAATCAATAGAATTCCCGGAACCGGTTATTGCAATTGCAATTGAACCAAAAACAAAAGCTGACCAGGACAAGCTTTCAATAGCCCTTAATAAGCTTGCGGAAGAAGATCCTACATTCAGGGTAAAAATAGACTCTGAAACGGGACAGACGATAATTTCGGGCATGGGCGAGCTTCATCTTGAAATTATCGTTGACAGGCTTCTCAGGGAATTCAAAGTCGGCGCTAACGTTGGTAAACCCCAGGTTGCGTACAGGGAAACAATTACCAGGGAAGTTGAAATTGAAGGTAAATTTGTACGCCAGTCAGGCGGACGCGGTCAATACGGTCATGTATGGCTTAAGATTGAACCGCTTGAACCTGCGTCAGGTTTCCAGTTTGAAAATAAAATCGTGGGCGGGGTTATTCCCAAAGAGTACATACCCGCTGTTCAGAAAGGTGTGGAAGAAGCTCTTGCCGGTGGAGTTATTGCAGGATACGAAGTCATAGACATGAAAGTAACCCTGTTTGACGGCAGCTACCACGACGTTGACAGCAGTGAGATGGCATTTAAAGCAGCAGGAAGCATAGCCGTAAAAGACGGCGTTAAAAGAGCTGCTCCTATTCTGCTTGAGCCGATAATGAAAGTGGAAATTGAAGTGCCTGAGGATTACCTCGGTGATGTAATCGGCGATCTTTCCGGCAGAAGAGGACGGGTTGAAGGTATGGAAGCTATAGAAGGCGTAGGTTTACAGAAAATCAATGCTTTTGTCCCGTTAGCCGAAATGTTTGGTTATGCAACTGACATAAGAAGTAAAACCCAGGGCAGAGGCACATTCTCAATGGAATTCGCCAGATATGAGCAGGTTCCGTCCAGTCTCGCAGAAACTATTATCGGAAGCTGCGGAGTTGCTTAGTTATTTGCAGAACTTATAAAATTGTTTAAATCTTCTATATCTTCAGAACAAGTATCTTCCGGCATATCTTCTTTCAAGGTTTTCCAAAACCTCTCTATTTTCCCACTATACTAAAATGAGTTAAGGAAGATTGAAAAAGTTTTTACGTAAGTGTCACCCTCGTATCTGATGCGGGTTCTATTTAGTCAGGGCTATTGCCTATTATGTTTGCCGGATAGA
>JANQIY010000221.1 GCA_028281965.1 Candidatus Gastranaerophilales bacterium | reverse complement strand
TTAATTTGGAATATTGGGTATTTAAAATTGAATATTTTATATTTAAATGTTGATAAAATGGATTGTTATTACCAACTAAAAGATGTGTATAAAGGGTAGTTCTCAGGAGGGGTGTTCGTCAGTTGACGGATAGGATGGTAGTTTGTTCCATAAACTTCAAACTATGCTGTGGCAAACACAAAATAAGCAGGAATAGTAGTGCGTTCATAAAGTTTCGTTGAAAAACTCATCGGATGACTCTGCTGTATTGAGTATTTTAGTCATCCGATGAGTGGCACGTTAATTCAAAAACCCAGGAATAGTCATCTTCTAAATCCATCAACATTTTCTGGATTTTGTCCCCTTCTGAAGAGGGAAAATCCCGAGAATTCGGGAGGAGGGGGTAAAAATAAGGCAGCACCCAAGCTAAAATCTGTATCAAAAAAAGCAGAGAGCCTCTGCCCTCTGCCATGCTGTTAACTTAAATTCCCCTATGAAAAGGGATATGGTCTTCCCAACCATATTTTATGTGCTAAGTGGCTCTAAGCACTAAACACTTTTACTCTTTTGCAAAGGCAGAAGGATCACTTCTCCTGCCTTTTAGGGCCTACCGTTAGATGGTAGGGCTAAGTCCCCCAATCACAACTTCTTAGTATCCGGAATCAAGGGAACAAAGCCGCTCCCTTAATCTTTCCAGCTGTTGCATAATATCGGTGATGTCGGTAAAAAAGACTATTACCCCAATTTCCTTTTGGATTTTTATTAATGGGGAAATGTGCACACTGACCCACTTGTTGGTTCCATTTTGAAGCTCTGCTTTCAGGCATTCATCATTTCTTATTTTGCCATTTAACAAAGCATTAGCCAACTGTTGTTCGTTTTCTATGTTATAGCTAATCTTGTTTAATATGCCCTGAAGTTTGGCAGTACAAAGATTTTCTACCGTTTGATTTTGGTAGATAACTTCAATTCTGTTGGTGTGGGTTAAAATAATTGCTGCAGGAAGATGGTTTGCCAGCAGAGAAAATAATTGTTCGTTTTTAGGGTGTTTCATCACAAATATGCTTTTGTTGCCTTAGCCCCAAAGACGATCTTTTTTATATAAAAATAGCGTGGGGCTTAGCTTATCCGAAATCCAGGTATCGCCAGATACCCTACACCAAATAAGACTTCCCCACGCCGTAACGGGAGCGCCTTACTTATATTCCTGGTGTATTCTAAAACTGGCGATTTTGGATCTCCGGAATAAAAGCTAACGCCATTTATTTTCAAAGGCTGTTAAAGCCCTTATTATTCAAAGCTTAAAATCGTTTATACCATATAGTCATTTTAAATGCAGATCAAAGTTAACTAAAAAAAGTTATTGAAAGCGCATTCATTTTTCCGAAGGGAATAAAATTCAATGGAAAGAATATCTAAACAGAGACATTATTTATCCCCTATGGGGAATCGGGTTGTTATATTTTGGCTTACTATTGATATTTATTTCCTAACGGAAAATTTGATTTATGCATTTTCCCGTAGGGAATTAAGCTCAATAGTAATATTGAATATTTTAAAGACAACATTCCCCGTAGGGGATAAATTATTCAATTGGTTTATAGGGGTTCGTTACATCGTTTATTATTGATATTTATCTCCAAAAGGAAAAATTGAATTATAGATTTTTCGGACCACTTCAAAAAGTTGTGGAGTAATTGATTGTTATGCATAAATTTTAGCTACTCTAAAGATGAAGAATTCAACATCGGTTACCCCTCTTTGAGTAGCCCTGAAAGCTTTTAGTTTAGCATTGAATGATTCTGCAGAAGCATTTGTGCTTCGGTTGTCAAAGAAATTCAATATCTCAGGGTAATGCGAATAGAAAGTAGCAGATATTGTGTTGAAAGATTTAAACCCTGATTCAGTAACATCATTGAACCATTTTGCCATTTTTGTATAGGCCACGCCCTTGTTGGTGTTTTTTGAGAATATCATTCTTAAAGAATGTGTAAGGGAGTAGGCTTGTTTAATGTCAGGGTAAAGTTCAAAAAGTATGGCAGCCCTTTTCTTTTGTTTGTCAGTCCATTTGTCACCAGGTTTGAACAATAAATACCGGCTTCGGGCAAGCAATTGTTTTTTTGTATCCCCATTGCTTAGGACTTGTGGAACGTATTTGACTCCGTCTGCTTTTGCATTTTCAATTGCATTGGTTTCTTCGTTTATTGCATCCCAACGGTGGGCAATCCGTATTTCCTGCAAGGCATCATAAGCCAGTTTCTGCACATGGAAGCGGTCAATAACCCGATTGGCCTTTGGGAAACAACTGCGTACTATTTTTTCCATAGAATTGGCCATATCAAGGGTCACCTCTTCAACACAGGCCCTTGCTTTTTCAGGGATTTTATCCAAAATTTTTATGACCTTTTCTGCACCTGTCCCTTCAATCATTGCAACCAAGGCCCCTTTCCTGCCTTTTGCCGCTTTGTTCGTTACAATTGTATAAAGTTCCCCATTGGTCAAGGCTGTTTCGTCAATACTTAATCTGGCTCCTACGTTTTCAGGGAAAAGCACCCAATCTTTCGCATGGTGTTTTTGTCCCCATGTTTTGAAACCACTAAGATGCTCTTTGTACTGCTGGCCAAAGTAGTTCCCGTTGATGTAATAGAACTTCTCTAAACTATTGGAACTTATGGGGTAGGTGTCCAAATAACCCTTTTAAAAAAACCGCGAAACTTTTTGTGTAACGCGTTCCTTCTGAGACTACATCCCAGTCTCTTTCTACAACTTTTCCCGTTGACCCTGAAAACCACCTACGCCTTCTTATGTGCAGGAAAACGGCTTTGTCCCTCAAAGGAAAATCCTGTATGATAGTTTCGGGATGAAAGCCTTTTGAAATAAGCTTTACCAACTCGAAACCTTCTGGCTTAATTGCCTCTTCGTCCAAGTAAACATGAACTTCTTTTTCGATTACACGGATATTGACTATGGCGAAATATTCAAATAATTCTGATGGCAATAGTAACCTGACTAAGTCTTTATAGTGCTCTTTTTGTTGTGGCATTGCTATATAAAAATTAAAAGGAACAAAGCTCGTAAATTTTATATTGCTCCACAACTTCTTAAACTGAGCC
>JANQIY010000163.1 GCA_028281965.1 Candidatus Gastranaerophilales bacterium | reverse complement strand
GTCTCGCTTCCCTCCCTTCGGTCGGTCGCTCGACCGAAAAAATTTAATAAGGAATATTTTTGAAAATTTTACATAAGAATTTTTTGTTTCTTCCTTAGTGTTTTATTTCCCGGATAGGTTCTCAGCTAAAAAGACAATATTTAAATTGAAGTGATGCATAAAAGTATATATAAATTTACACTTTATGTAAAAATTATTGACTTAGTTTTTAAAGAGTTATAAATTTATTAAAATATTAAAATTGTTTTTTAATACTTTAATGGAAAGCAATTTTATTAAATCGGTAATGTTATCAAATTTGGTTTTAAGGTAGTTTTTGGAAGGTTTAATAAAAAAATGAATTATCTAGGCAGGTTTTTGAAAAAAAGATTAAAAGAACTTAAAATGTCAGAGCGTGAAGTCGCATTAAAATGCGGGCTTAGCCACTCTTATTTAAATCAGCTTATTAAAGGTATAAATCCAAGCACCAATAAAAAGATAAGTCCTACATTATCAACATTTGAGAAACTTGCAAAAGGATTCGAGGTTGATATAGAACATCTTCAAAAAGTTGCAAGGGGCTGTTTAAATAAAAAAGTAAAATGCATTGAAGAAAAAGCGTCAAATTTATCAAATAAGCAGGCTGGATCGGATAATTATCCTGAAGAACTCATACAACAGATCAAAGATTTTCAGGAATTTATGAAAGAAATAGGAATTAACAAAGCTCAAAAATCTTCAAAAGAGTGGGATTTAATAATTTCCAATATTAAAGAAATTCTAAAGAATTATGATTTTTACAGTCAGCACTTAAATATTGACACAAATAAAAATACTAATATTAATTAACCCCAACCTCTAGAAGCGGTCTCAAAAGCGCCGGGTAGAAAATACTGTCATTCTGAGGAGTGCGAAACTAATGCTGTTTTTTTATACTGAACTTCCGGTATCGATAGTACATGTAAATTTTTATTACAAAACGACAATTTAAATTTTTCAGGGGTATTTAATGGTTAGATAGTTAAAAATCAGTTTTCAATCAAATGACCTTGCATATACCGGAAAAGCACAAGATGCTTTACTTATTTTATCCGGAGCCGATCCGGGGAATATTAATGAAATACCAAATGTAGATACCTCCACGGTTACAGGAAAGAATCTTTTAATGGCAGCCCATAGTAATGCTGTTAGGGATTTTAATGATTCAGGTCAAACTGATGCAACAAGTTTAGCAAAATCTCAAATTTTACTAGATTTATCTAACAATAAACAGCTTTGCCATGATATAGGAAGAATGGTTAAACTCGAAGCCTGGGAGGCATATAAACAGTCTATCCCAATAAATGACAGTTCACGGGATGATTCTCATTAATTTTTGTAGTCTCCGGAGGTGTCTTGCGGCAAATCTCCATTACCTGCGGGCATCGGGTATGGAACTTACACCCTGAAGGCGGGTTTACCGGGCTTGGAATATCGCCTTTAAGGATAATTCTTTGGGATAAATCCCTTTCAGGCTCAGGCAGCGGGACTGAAGAGAGCAAAGCCTTTGTGTAAGGGTGTTGCGGGTTTATGAAAAGCTCTTCTACGGGGGCAATTTCGACGATTTCACCAAGGTACATCACTGCAACCCGGTCACAAACATGCCTTATTACGCTTAAATCGTGGGATATAAACAGGTAAGTCAGCCTGAATTCTTCTTTGAGGCTTTTAAGAAGGTTTAGAATTTGCGCCTGAATACTAATATCAAGAGCGCTCACCGGCTCATCAGCGACGATAAACTCCGGTTCCAGCGTAAGCGCCCGGGCAATCCCGATTCTTTGCCGCTGTCCTCCGGAAAATTCATGCGGGTATCGCCCAAGTACGCTCTTATCCAGGCCTACAAGGTCGAGTATTCTTGCTATAAAATCGTTTTGCCCCTGTTTTGAGAAGTTTCTATGAATTATAAGCGGTTCCTTAAGAATCCCGTCAATGCTCATCCTCGGGTTAAGACTGGAATAAGGGTTCTGAAAGATGATTTGCATTCTTTGCCTGATAGATTTCCTGAATGCCGGCTCAACCCCGGTTACTTCCATATCGTCAATCTTAACGGAACCGCTTGTTGCAGGCAGAAGCCCGAGGATACACCGTCCTGCCGTGGATTTCCCGCAGCCGGACTCGCCTACCAGCCCCAGGGTTTCGGCTTTTTGAATTTCAAAGCTTATATTATTGACGGCATGCACTGAACCGGCTTTTTTGCCGAAAAATCCCTTTTTTATCGGAAATTCTTTCACCAGGTCTTTAACTTTTATAAAACTTGTCATATTAAATCCGGGATTGTAAAAAATATGTACTTACTTAAAATTATATATTATTTTTTGTCTAATGGTGTTTAAAAAAACAAAAAAGTGTAATATTATTTTATTTATATCGTATAAAAATGTGTTTATTTTGTATGAAAATGTAGCTGGTATGTAGCTAAATGTAGCTAAATGTAGTCTGAGTTAATGAAAACTAAAATCAATACCGGAAAAAACGGGGAAAACATAGCGGCAAAGTTTCTTGAAAAGCAGGGAATAAAAATCCTGGAAAGAAACTGGCGGTTTTCTCGAGTTGGAGAAATAGATATAATTGCTAAAGACGGGGATACACTCGTTTTTATAGAAGTAAAAACAAGGTCATCTGCTGACTTTGGACATCCATTAGAGGCAATAAGCCCTAATAAGTTCAGTACGATTAATAAATTGGCTGAAATATACATAGCTCAGGATCAAATAGTAAGTTATAAAGACTTAAGAATAGATTTAATAGGTATTTTAAATGGAAAATCTCCTGAAGTTGTTCATGTTAAAGGGATTTACCAGTAGTCGTTTGTTATGGAGGTGTATTATGAAAATAGCTTCAATATCTGATATTCACGGAAATATAGAGTCATTGCAGGCCGTAGTTAGAGATATAAAGCGGGAAGGCATAGAAAAAATTTTTGTATGCGGTGACCTGGCCGTTGCCGGGCCTAACCCGTCCGAAACTTTAGACCTGCTTCAGGAACTTTCCAAAACAAAAGAAGTTATTTTCATTCTCGGAAATACCGATGAGATGATTTTAAAAGCTAATAATAAAGAGGGTTCAGGTTATTATCCCGACGGTTTCGCCATGAAAGCGGCGGTTAAGTATTGCCAGAAGGTTTTAAGAAATGACCAGCTTGAGTTTTTAAGATCTTTACCGGAAAAACAAAGCTTAAGGCTTGGAGAGCTTAATATCCTTATAGTACACGGTTCTCCGAGGCATATAGCGGAAAACATTTATCCCGATATGGAGTCAAAAGAAGTTGCACGGATAATAGAAGGATATAATGAGGATATTATCTTTTGTGGACATACACATCTGCCTGCCATCTACAAAGTCGGCTATCAAACCGTTGTAAACAACGGTTCAATTGGCCGGCCGTTTACTGATGTTCCTGATGCCTGCTATGCTATCCTGGATTACCCGGATTTAAACTCAAAAAGTTTCAGGATTTATCATAAATACGTCGAATACGAAAACTGGTCTACAGCTGATAAACTAAAAAAAATAGTTTTTGAGGGCAGTGAAAGATTGGCAAGAATAATTTTAACCCCCATGGAAAGACATAACCCGGCTAATTCCTGATGTTTCACTTTGGGAAAAGTTTAAATTTGCTGCTGCAAGGCATTTTTCATAACATCAACCGGCGCATCCTTGCCTGTCCATAATGAAAATCCTCTTGCTCCCTGTAAAATCAGCATATCAATACCTCCAAGAGTTTTTAGGCTTCTTTTTCCAGCTAGCTCAATCAGTTTGGTTTTTTGAGGTTTGTAGACAATATCATAAATAAACGCATCCTGTGATAAAGTGTTTAAAGAATCCTCGCTTACAGGTGAAATGCCTTCGAATTTACCTTCCATTCCCACAGGAGTTGCGTTTACCAGCAGAGATATATCTGAAAAACTAAGATCACTGCTTAAAGGGCGGCAGTTTATTTTTATATCTTTATATCCATTGTTTATAAGCTCTTTAATCTGCTCAGCGCTTGAAATTTCTGATGGCAAGGTAATTATATCCAGGTAAGAAGCTCCCATTTCAGCGATTCCAGCCCCCACTGCCCGGGCTGCACCGCCTGAACCTATAATTACAGCCTTTTTGCCTTTTAAATTTTCCCTGATATCAGCCGGGATTGCCTGTATAAAGCCGTAGACATCGGTATTATAACCTGAAAGTTTCTTTTCTTCCCCGATTACAACTGTATTTACAGCACCAACTTTCCGGGCAAAGCCGTCTATTTCATCCAGGTATTTCATTACATCTACTTTATGGGGAATGGTTACGTTAAAACCGCTAAACCCGTTGTTTTTTAGGTATTCAACCCTTTCTGAAAGCTTTTGTGTAGGGGTTTCAAGAAGTTCATAACTTCCCTTAAGACCGAGTTCCGCAAAAGCAGCCCTGTGCATTGCCGGGGAAAGTGAATGGGCAAGCGGGTATCCTATTAAAGCAAGTTTTATCATCTTTGTCTATCCTTTCATATCCCGGATATTACCGGTTTTTTGTTCATTAATTTATTGGCGTAATAAGTAGGCGACAAAAAATTTTATCATGCTGAACTTGTTTTGCGAAGCAATGACTATATCGGTTTCGCTGTCTACTTCGCCTGCTTGCAAAACAATGATGACACAATGCGTAAGAAATTTTTTATCTACCCGGAAGATTTGTCTGTTGCCGGTTAACCGTGTCTTCCGCTTAGAGCCAAAAACACAGCTCTCAGCAGTATACTGAAATCCCAGAAAAGGTTTCTGTGTTTAATATAATACAAATCATAGCGGAGTTTTTCAGTAACATCTTCAACCGAAACGCAGTGTCCCTGGTTAATTTGCGCCCAGCCTGTCCAGCCCGGGATTGTTGAGTGCCTGTATTGATAAAAAGGTATTTGTTTTTCATATTCCCTGACAAAGTCTTCAAACTCCGCCCTTGGACCTACTATACTCATATCGCCCTTTAAAATGTTTATCATCTGCGGAATCTCGTCGAAGCGGGCTTTTCTCGCTATTTTACACACCGGTAAAATCCTGTTGTCTTCTTTTTCGGTTTTGTTTACAATGCCTGCCTGTTCGGCGTTTTGGGTCATTGTCCTTAATTTATAGAACCTGAAAGGTTTGGCGTTTTTCCCTATCCGGTTTTGAACATATAAAACGGGGCCCCCATCGTATAATTTTACTGAAAGCGCCACCAAAAGCAGTATTGGAAAAGTTACCAGCAAAATAACCACGGCTGAGCCAATATCAAAAATTCTTTTTAAAACCTTATAAACAGGCTTTTCTATGTTTGAAAAATTTTTTTGAAACCACTCTTTTGAAAGATGGTTAACCGGGATTTTATGTGTGATTTTTTCATAAATTTCCTGCATAGAATAAATCTCCGGGTTGCCCGGAAAGCTTTTTTGTTCTGAATCCTTTTCTGTTGCGTTAATAAGAATATCAATTTTTTTGAGATTATCAATTTCCTTAACGTCAGAGACATTATCGGCTATATTAAGATTCAGCTCTGCTTTTGAGGTTATTTGCCTGCAAATCTCGTCCGCTGCAGCGTTTTTTCCTATGATAACCACGCTCCGTGGTTGCTCAAACTTTTTTCTGAACTGCCCGAATCCCCATCTCCAGCTTAAAAGAAGAATGGTTATAATAGCAATGTTTAAGACAATGTATTTTAAGGTATTTTCGGAAAAATCCGGAAATAAAATAATTCCCGCCGGTACTATCGAGGCCAAAACTATTCCTTCAAAGAGCAAATACAGATCTTTTAGGCTGAAATACCTTATGCGGTAACAGGCTTTTAAAAACATCACATACAGGCCTGATAAGGAGAATAATATTGCGGTTAAAACCATAATTTGCGGCGAAATCCGGATAAATCTCGCCGCGATTAACGCCGAAATCAAGAATATCGCTAAATCCGCGATAAATTGCGTATACTTTATGTTTAATAATTTTTTCATAAAAACTTTTAAAATGACCCGAACGATAACCAGCTTACATAAAAATTTTAGCAGGAAATTGTCTTAAAGACAGCGGAAAAAATTCTTCGGCGCAGCAAAGGCGTCGGCTAAGAATTTTTTCCGCAATCCTTAAAACCTATCCGAGAAATAAAAAAATAAACGAACAATGTCATTTTACGAGGAGGGCAGGTAAATAAGCCCGGTTGTTTGATATAAACGCTATTCTGCCCGACGTGGGAATCTATCTGGATGGGATTTCAGCCCATAATGTTGACTGGACAGATTGCCACGGCGGCGCGAAGCGCCGCCTCGCAAGAATGACATTTTGAGGGTTTTCAACACAGTTTCGTAAGACAGGGAAAAATTTAACAACTCCAAAAAATTTAATAAAAAACGGGTTAATACAAATTATTTTATTTTTTTTTCGGATTACTATAGAATATTGATTAACATGTTCAGTTTTATGGGAAAGAGTGCAAAAATGACCGAAAAAAAGAAGTTATCTGACGGGGAAGTAGAAGAACTGACCAGTTTATCAAACAAACTGAGGGAAAAATGCCTTGCAATGATACATAACGCCAAATCAGGCCATCCGGGAGGCAACCTCTCAGCGCTGGATTTGATGCTGGTGTTATATAAGCACATAATGAACCAGTGCTGTGACTGGAATTGTTCGCCTGAATGGGATAAAAGGGACAGGTTCGTGCTTTCTAAAGGGCATGCCTCAGCTGCATTATACTGTGTGCTGGCGGATTGCGAATATTTTGGCGAAGATGAGCTTATGTCCTTTAGAAAGCTCGGGACAAGACTCCAGGGACATCCCGGCTGTAATTGCGTTCCCGGAGTGGAAATTCCCTCGGGTTCCCTGGGGCAGGGGTTGTCAATGGCAAATGGAATTGCTCTTTCCCTGAAACTGGATAAAAACCCCGCTAAAGTCTTTGTGATGCTGGGAGATGGGGAATTACAGGAAGGACAGGTCTGGGAAGCGGCAATGTCTGCTGCTCATTACAAACTTAATAATGTTATAGCTATAGTTGACAGGAATCGCCTGCAAATTGACGGCTGTACAGAAGACGTAAAGGCCCTTGAACCCCTTGCCGACAAATGGCGGGCGTTTGGCTGGGAAGTCCTGGAAATAAACGGGCATGATTTCCGGGAAATCTACGGGGCTTACAGGCAAGCTATGCATATTGGCGATGAAAAAGCCGGGCCGGTTGTGATTATAGCCAATACCATCAAAGGCAAAGGCGTTTCTTTTATGGAAAACAACGCCGGATGGCACGGAAAAGCAACCAAACAGGAAGAATTTACGAAAGCAGTTGAGGAATTAAGAGGAAAATGTTGACCGATAATAAAGCAGTAAGCTCACTAAGACAGGCTTATGGAGAAACTTTAGTAGAGCTGGGAGAAGAAAATAAAAATATTGTAGTACTGGATGCTGATCTTGCCTGCTCAACCCAGACAATCCGCTTTCAAAAAGCGTTTCCCGAAAGGTTTTTCAATATGGGAGTCGCAGAGCAGGATGGGATAGGCACTGCGGCAGGACTGGCATATTCCGGTAAAACAGCTTTTTTTAGCACATTTGCAGTGTTTGCATCAGGAAGAGCCTGGGACCAGGTAAGATGTTCGGTTGCGCACCCGAAAATTAACGTGAAAATCGTTGCGACTCACGGTGGAATAACTGTAGGAGAGGATGGGGCAAGTCACCAGGCGCTGGAAGATATCAGCCTGATGAGGTCTCTGCCTAATATGACCGTTATAATACCTGCAGACAGCATAGAAACAAGAGCGGTAATCAGGTATGCGTCTGAGACGGACGGCCCTTTTTACGTAAGGTTAACAAGGCCCAATATGCCTGAAATTTTTGACGCTAAGGACTATAAGTTTGAACTAAAGGCAAGGGTTTTGAAGGAAGGGAAAGATTTAACCATTGCAACATACGGGGAAACGGTTATAGAAGCCTTGAAATGTGCGGAAATACTCAAAGAAAAAGGAATCTCTGCTGAAATTATCAATGTGCCGGTAATTAAGCCCTTTGATGCGGAAACTATACTGAACAGCGTTAAAAAGACCGGGAAGATTATGACCGTTGAAAACCATTCCATTATCGGGGGTTTAGGTAGTACCGTGTGTGAGATTCTCAGCGAAAACCTGCCCATGCCGGTAAAAAGAGTTGGAGTGCGTGATGAATTCGGCCAGAGCGGTGAGTATACCGAGTTAATGAAAAAATACGGGCTCACAGCTGAAAAAATTACAGATGATGCCGTTGAAATGGTTGATAATAAAAACAATTAAAACGTCAAAGCGAGAAATGACGCAGGATATAACAATTTAATAACCTGTTTAACGATAAAAATGATCAGACTGAGAAATACAGTAAAAAAATATGGGAGACAAAGAGCTCTGGACTGCGCTAACCTGCATATCAAGGTAGGGGAATTTGTTTTCCTTGTCGGTACAAGCGGGGCAGGAAAATCCACGCTTATGAGGCTTGTATACCGTGAGGAAAAACCGACCAGGGGCCAGGTATTTGTTGGAGGAATTGATGTTGCAAAGATGAAACTTACCCAGGTGCCTTATCTGCGAAGAAGAATGGGTATTGTATTTCAGGATTTTAAGCTGTTATGCGACCAGAATGTCTTTGACAACGTGGCTTTCGTAATAAGAGCGCTGGGAATGAGTTCCCGGGAAATTAAAAGAAGGGTAAGGGGAGCTTTAAAGATTGTCGGACTTCCCGATAAGGCGGACGCTTTCCCGGGACAGTTATCCGGCGGGGAGCAGCAGCGGGTCAGCATTGCAAGGGCTATAGTTAACGGCCCGCCTCTTTTGATCGCCGATGAACCTACCGGAAATCTTGATCCCCAGACCTCGTTTGAAATTATGGAAATCCTTGAGCAGATTAACAAGCGTGGGACTACTGTAATCGTTGCTACACATGATCAAATGATTGTAAACCATTTTAAGAAAAGAGTAATTACGCTTGACCAGGGTAAAGTGGTCAGGGATGTAAACGTCGGTACTTATGAGTAGAGGCTTTGGGGGCTGGATTGAACACAGAGGTTAGAATATTTTTCAGAATTTTAGCAGAAACAGTCAAGGGTATCCGCCGAAGCCGGTGGATGAACCTGGTTATAATTACTACAATGGCTGCTATTTTAAGTATTTTTTCCTGTCTTTTCCGCTCAAGCCTGTTTGTTTCCCATTTTATCAACGAGGTGGGTGATTCCATACAGGTTTCTGTCTATCTTAAAGAAGGAAAAGACTTAAAAACCGCGGTTAAGAAATTTTCTGAATATAAGAATATCAAGAGCCTGAAAGTTATCACAAAAGAAGAAGCCTGGAAGGAGATGAAAAAACAGGTAAATATTTCTGAAATAAGCAACCCTTTGCCTGATACCATTCGAGTAAAGCTAAAGGATAAAACTCATGTAAAACGCTTTATTGAGGCTGCTAAAAAGCTCGAATTCGTTGAAGGAGTCCAATATGCGGAACATCTTGCTGATAATATAGCCAAGGTAGGGCATTTCATCAATACAGCCGCAATTGTTATCATAGTTATTCTGAGTGGGTTAACTTTTTCCATCATAAACAATACAATTCACCTTGTTATAGAATCCAGGAAGCAGGAAATAGAAATAATGCGGATGATGGGTGTTTCTGACTGGTATATAAAGGCGCCGTATATTTTTCAGGGAGTTTTTTACGGTTTTTGCGGGGCGTTTTTATCAGTTATACCCCTTGTAATCCTGCAATCATACATACAAAGGCTTGCGGAGCTATTTTACATTACGGCAAACCCGTATAATATACAGATTGTCATTCTATCGGTACTTATTATGGGGATTGCCGTTGGCGCTATAGGAAGCCTGTTTTCAGTCAGAAGATACCTTAAAAACTAGGAAGAGGGCTACTTAAGGCTGGTTTAATCAAAACGCTTTTTTAAGCAGGTCTATTACTATTTCAAACATTTTTCCCGGTGAAAAATGTTTGAAAATATATGGAATTCTTCTTGGTTTAAGAAAATACCTTATATATCCCCGGCTTTGTAGTTTTTGCAGCTCTCTTAAAGTTAAGTTCTGCATTTCCAGGGGGCCGCCTTCCTGTTTTGTATAAACACTCCAGTCATTTGACAATAAACGGTAATTACCTTCCCCTTTTAAGGCCATTTCCCGGATTTTTGTCCCGGGATACGGCATCATAATAGCAATATTCATTACATCAGAATCCAGTTCCAGCAGTAAATCAATAGTTTTGTTTATTGATTCCTTTGTTTCGTTTGGATGCCCGATTATTGAAAAACAACATGTTCTTATACCTGCTTTTTTTGTAAGTTTTACAGCTTTTTTCATTTGCTCAAAAGTTATGCCTTTGCCGGATTTTTTAAGGATTTCCTCGTCCCCGGTCTCAATTCCATAGCATAATTCCTTGCATCCCGCTTCTTTAAGCAGGTTTAGAGATTCCTCGTCTACTGAATTAACCCTGGTTTCTGCTATCCAGGATATTTTCCCGTTTAAGCCCCTTTTAATAATTTCATTGCAGATTGCTTTGCCATGGTTTGACTTTGCCAGAAAAGTACCTTCCGAGAAGAATATGTCTGTTGCTCCGTAAGTATTTGCCATAAACTCTATTTCATCCGCCACGCTGGCCGGGTTTCTGAGCCTTAATCCTTCGTATACCTTAAAACAGAAATTGCATCCGGAAGGACAACCTCTTACCGACAGCACGGGGATTTCCAGCACGGGAATGTTCAGTTTCCTGTTAAAATTCGTGACAAGCCGTCCTCTGTACTGCTCCAGCGGGAACAAGTCCCAGGCGGGATATGGCAGGGAATCCAGGTCTTCTATGGGGCAGGCGGGTTTATTAACCGTAATTTCCCCATTATCGTCTCTATAAGCAAGCCCGTCTATTTCGGAAAGCGGGGCTTCATCTGCCAGTTTTAAAAAAGTTTCTTCTCCTTCCCCGTGAATTACAAAATCCGCCAGGGGGAATTCTTTAAGCGTATCTTCAGGCATTGCGGAAGGATGGGGGCCGCCGAATACGGTTATAATCTCCTTATTTATTTCTTTTGCAGCCTGGCATATTTGATAAGCCCGGAAAATTTCTTCTGTAAATGACCCGATCCCTATAATATCCGGGGAATTCCGTTTTATTTCGTCTTTAATGTCATCAATACCCAGGTTTAAGGCAAGCGCATCCAGCACACAGACTTCATGGCCCTTTTCCCTCAGATACGCAGCTATATAAGCTGTTCCCAGCCTTAAAAACTGGGAGTCCAGCTGTTTTACATCTCTAATTTTACCCCGTGGCGGAGTGAAAAGCATAATTCTTTTCATATTTAAATTATAAACACTTATTAGACTTAATTAATCTGAATCACGAATTAAATATTTTTGAAATTCCTTAAAATTTATAAAAAAAGAGGCGGCGGCTCTGCGTTAGCGGGAGCACAGCCTCATTCGTGAAGCCGCTGCCCACCTTCAGGGCGGGTTGGGTGGGCGTTTTAAGGAATTTCGAATCAGTTTTATCAATGGATTTCCTATTTCATGATTGGAGTTAATTAACTCGAGTCGCTAATTGCATGTATGCAACAGGCGACTCGGGTTAATTAGTGACCGGCATTATTTAAGGTTAATTGACTTCTTTTCCTGTTATAAAATCAACAATCTTATTTTGCCAGCCTGATGTTTTTTCTATAAAAATATGAGCGCCTTTGCTTTTGCACTTGTCTTTATGCTCTTTTTTATTTGATGCCGACATTACTATTATCTTTGTGTCCAGCCTGCAAATAAGAGATAACTTCTTAATCTCGTCTATCAGGATGTATCCTTCTCTTTCTGTAGGGATAAACAGGTCTACAACAGCATAACCATAGTCCTGGGTTTTATATTTTTCAATAGCGTCAAAAAGCTCTCTCGACGTTGTAACTTCAAACCCTATTTTCTTAAACAAAGATGCAAGCTGTATTGTAACAATACCAAGGTCGTCCACCACCAGAACCGTTTTGGGCCTTACAGAATCATCAATTTCTATCTTTTCTTCCGATTCTTCCCCTTCCTGCAGGCTATCTTTTAATTTCTGGGATGAAAACGCAAGATCAACCCTGCTTTTTACTTTTTTCAAAATGGTTTTTAAGTCTTCCAGTGAGACATCCTCAGGAGGCTGGGTTCCTGCGATTTCATAAAGAGTGTTTATAAACTCATTATCAACTTCAGCGGTTTTTCCGCCTGATGGTTGCTTTTCCCCCGCGCTTGAAGATTCTTCCTCATTACCCGGGTTATTTATTTGCGAATTCTCAGGGTCTATATTATCAAACACAATTTATACTCAACTCTTACTATAAGCACCGGTTATATTTATTATTTTATCTTGTTATTTAAATATATTCCACAATTTTTTAAAAAAACTGTTTTTTCTTTTTACTCTTAAAACAAATTTTAATATTTTAACAAGGTCAAACTCTGAAAGGTCATAATGGATTTTTAGCTGCTCAAGGTAATTATTCAGGGCTTTTAAGGCCAGCTGTTTTTTTTGCTGGTTTTTCTTATATTTTTGACATTGCTCTGTTAAGTAATTGTTATCAGTCATCTAAAAAAATATCCTAACCAATTGATTATCATCTTCTTACTATCTTAAAGATTATAGGTTTCTCCGATTCGTTTCATCAGATTAAAGTTTAATATTAAACAAACAAGGAAAATACCTGCCTAAAGGTTTTTTTCTGTTTGTGTGTTGTACATATTTACCAGGAAAGCTGAATAGACAGATGAAAAAATCAAATAAAGACTTTGCAGAAGGAGAGATCGGTAAAAATTCAGGGGAGTTCAGGGACAATAGCTCTTCTATAGAAGGAAATCAGCAGTTTGACAGGGATAAAGAAACTCCCGGCAGGAGTGAAAAAACAAATAAACACCCGGGGGAAAACTTAAAAATCCTTTATATTGCCCTATTTATATGGGGTTTTACGATTGGTTTTTACTTTGTTCTTTATACGGGAATTACCAAAATTGCCGGGGATGTCGGGGATAAAATCAACATAGCGGCAGAAAATTCCTATGACGTCTATAAACCGGGGATAGAAATCCTTGCAAGACTCAAGAACAACAGGCATCTTAAGTATATTCAACGCCTGTATGTTCATCCTAAAGAAGACAACAGGATAATGATTATGATAAAACCCAATTACTGGGGGACTATAAGCCAGGAAGAAAAAGACAGTTTGAAGTCTGAAGTTTATAAAAATTGGGAAAAAATATATAAAAATTCAAATGAAGAGGAACCGCTCAAGCCTGAAGTCGGCTTTGCAAACTCCTGAAATTAAGAGATGCGGTGTTAAAGTTTGTCCCTGGCGGTTTTTCCGCTTGAGAGACGCTTTCTCAGCAAACTGATTTTATCTTCATAATCATCGAGTTTTTTAATATCATCCCTGATCTGGTTTTGCGATTTCACACATCTTTCGATGTCATACTTTGTGCAGGCGCCGCTTTCTATAAGGATGTTTCCAAGTTTTTTGGAAGGGTCTTTGCTTTGCTCGGCAAGTGCGGATTTCAGCTGCTGAAGTGTGATTACCCTGTTTTTTACAAGGATATTCCCGAGTTTTGTAAGCTGCTGGTAGTTTGATTTTTTTTCAAGGAAGGAAGAGCAAAGCTCAACCGGGCTCTGATCGTCGATTCTCGTTTCTTCCGTAATAAGCCCTGATTCCCTTAAAGCATTCGCCATAACCTCTGCCGGCGTTATTCCAAGCGGCGTAAACGTACCCATATTTATACCTGTTATAGTTACTATATTTTCAAAATTTTCAGGAGTCATTGATTTTTCCTAAACGCGGTTATAAAAATATTTTACAGTAAAACGAAGAGTTATAGAACAATAAAGCAGTTAAAATTTTAAAATTATTTTATCAGGTTTTGAAAAGCTGCCTCAATATTTTCCTGTTTCATGAAAGTTTCGCCAACCAGAACCCCATTAACCCCTCTTGCCCTGAGCAGTCTTATATCCCTGGAATCTTTTATTCCGGATTCGCTTATTATAAAGGTATCTTTAAGCTTTTCATCCCTGATTAAGTCCAGTGTGGTTTGCAAATCCACCTCAAATGTTTTTAAATTCCTATTGTTTATCCCGATAATTTTAGCCTCAAACTCCCGGGCAATCTCAAATTCCTCCCGGTCATGCACCTCCAGTAGCACATTGAGTCCCAGTTCTTTTGATAAATCCAGGTAATCCCTAAGCCGGTTTTTATCCAAAGCCGAAGCTATCAGCAAAATAATGTCAGCTCCAAGGCTTCTGGTATGATAAATTTGAAATTCATCAATTATAAAATCCTTTCTTAAAAGCGGTTTGCCTGAAATTTTTCTTATATCTTTTAAATAATCTATTTTCCCCTGGAAAAATTTTTCGTCAGTTAAAACCGAAATTGCCGCGGCCCCTGCTTTTTCATAGGCCCGGGCAATTTCAATATGGTTAAAATCCGCCCTTATAAGCCCTTTTGACGGTGACGCCTTTTTAACCTCCGCAATTACCGCAATTTCTTTTTTCTTGCGGTAATCTTCGAGGATTTTGCAAAAATCTATTGCGGCAGGGGTTTCTTTAATTACGTTTTGAAGCTCTGTCATGCCAATGGCATGCTTTTGCCCGGCAATTTCTTCTTTTTTGTATTCAATAATTTCTTTTAAGATTGTCATCGAAAACTAGTCTTCGATGATTTTAATCTGGTTGGGGGAATTAATGATAATTTCCGGTTTTCCGTTGCAGATCCTGACTATTCCTTCCACAACCACTTTCTTGTTTTTAAAATAACTGTCAGGTTCATCAATTCCGGCATCAATAAAGGCAGAAATGTCAGGATTATAGATTATGGCGCTGAGCGACGTATTAAAATTTTTGCCAAAGTTAAGAAAAATCACTTTTGAATTGCCGGTTACCTGCGAATCCCTGATTTCCCCTTCAACTCTTACATACTGGCTTGCGTGTGATATTATCCGGATAAAATTGTTTGCGCTAATGCTTGTTATGCTCCCCACGGCCGTTAAGGGGAGCGGGGTTGTTAATAAAGCTAAAAATACTGCCGTTATAATGCTAAATCTTTTCATTTTGCCTTTTCTTTTTCTTTCATTTTTACATTATTTATTAAAAACTTAAAAATAAAAAAATTGCCTACTTTACTAAAAGTATACTTATTAAATACTATAAAGTCATTTTTTTGAAGAAAACTTAATACATTTGCATTATGTTTTTAACCTGTCTTAGATTGGCGTATGCAGATTCTCTTGCCTTTTCACTGCCGGCTTTAATCACCTGGTAGAGATAGTCCGGGTTATTTTCAAGTTCTTTTCTCTTCTGCCGGATAGTCCTGAAGCGGCTGTTAATAATTTCAGCAAGTTCACGTTTGCAGTCAGCGCATCCTCTTATTGCGTTTTCGCACTCATAGCGCTGTTTTTTGATGGTTGTTCCATCAGCGAAAATCTCATAATAAGGACAGACGACTTCGCACAGGTCAGGATGGCCGGGGTCTGTTTTTTTTATCCTTGAGCGGTCGGTAATTGCGCGCATTATTTTTTTTGCGGTATCTTGCTCTGAATCAGAAATTTTTATATCGTTATTAAAAGACTTGCCCATTTTTTGTCCGTCAATGCCCTTTAACAGAGGGATTTCAGTAAGTTTCGGCTGGGGTTCCACGAAGAAGTCGGTTTTATAAATGTGGTTGAAACGCCGTGTTATGTCCCGGGAAATCTCAATATGAGCAAGCTGGTCCTTGCCTACAGGGACTAAAGAGGCGTTAAACTGTATAATGTCAGCTGTCTGCAATACAGGGTATCCCATAAGGCCATAGCTTACAATCCCTGATGCATCATCGGTTTCTTCTGCTTTGTTTCCACGGAGGATTTTTATCATATCCTTAAGCGTGGGGTCTCGCTCAACCCAATTTTGCGGGGTTATCATGCTCAAAAGAAGATGAAGCTCAGCGGTTTCGGGAATTAGCGACTGGACGTAAATTATCGACCTTTCCGGGTCAATTCCTGATGCTATCCAGTCCATGACCGCGTCAGTTATGTTTTGCCTTAACCCTTCTGTTCGGTCATATTTCGTAGTAAGGGCATGCCAGTCAGCTACCGCAAAGTAGCAGTGGTATTCATCCTGTAATTTTACCCAGTTGGTTAAAACCCCCATATAATGGCCTATATGAAGCTTGCCCGTAGGTCTCATGCCTGACATTATGCGTTTTTTTCCGGCTTGCAAGTTTATTTCTCCCGTATCAATTTTTAAAATAAAACCAGCTTCGATTATAAATAAGAAATTACGCTAAATACAGTCAAAAATCAAAATCCTTATATAAAACCCTCTCAGTACCTGCTCAAGTGTGTGAAAAAACTCTTTTTTCCGAAGAGATGAATAAATTAACTTGAGTTGCTAATTAGCCAAAAGCCAGGATATGACTATGCAACATTTGCCAAAAAATTATAGAGAATCGAAAAGAGGCTCCGCCCAGGGCAATTCAGTTCTAAATTGGATAAATTAAACTTAA
>JANQIY010000386.1 GCA_028281965.1 Candidatus Gastranaerophilales bacterium | reverse complement strand
CAATTAATGCTGATACGCGATAAGTAAAAGTTGGCTAGATGCCGTGTCAAGCACGGCATGACATATCTTTTTTAATTCCAGAATTGAAAGACCCTGATTAACTGTTATCATTTAGAACCAAGAAATAAAACAATAAACGACCAATGTAATTACGAGGAGGGCAGGCAAATAAGCCCGGGTATTGGATATAAACGTTATTCTGCCCGACGTGGCAATCTGTCTAAATGGGCTGAAAGCCCATGATGTCAACCGGCCAGATTGCCGCGTCGCTTCGCTCCTCGCAATGACAAGTGTTTGCTCGGTTCTGTCTATAAATTATTTTCCGGATAGGTTCTTAATAAACTTGAGTTGCTAATTAGCCAAAAGCCAGGATATGACTATGCAATTAGCAACTCGAGTTTATTAACTTTTTATAATCCAGGCTTTTTTGTATAGCCTGCAAAAAATTATTATTCTGATTTACACTAATAATAGTGATAATAATCACAATATTTTAATAAATGAATTCTTTTAAATAGGGATTTATGGTTTATAATATTTTCAAACAACGGAAGAAAGACGGTAATGGATCAAAAAATTTCACAAAAAGTAGTTGAAAGACTTACCCTTTATCATAGTATCCTTATAGAATACCTGGAAGAAGGCATTGAGGCGATATCAAGCCCTCAAATAGCAGCCAGGCTCAAAATTGATGATTCCCAGGTAAGAAAGGATTTTAAGCTGTTAAACAATGCCGGCAAGTGCCGGGTAGGTTATCTGGTAAAAGACCTGAAAGAGTCGATCGAAAATACCCTGGGTTTTTCCGCCCCCAAAGACGCGTTTATAATAGGCGCGGGCAATGTAGGCCTGGCTCTTGCTAAGTATGATAACTTTACTAATTATGGATTAAACGTGCTTGCGCTTTTTGATAATGACCCTATTAAAGTAGGAATGGAGTTTGATAATAAACAGATTTTCCATATATCAAAACTTCCAAACCTGGCAGAAAGGCTAAATGTAGATATAGTAATTTTAACTGTCCCCAGGCAGCAGGCTCAAAAAGTCGCTGATTTTGCTGTGGAATCAGGAATAAAGTACATTTGGAATTTTTCTCCTGTGATTCTTAGAGTGCCCTCCGGGGTGAATGTGTGGAATGAAAACCTCATAGCAAGCTTTTTACAATTTGCATACAAAAATATAATCGGCTCATAACTTCTTTTCCGCTCGAATTGCTAAATAACTTGAGTCGCGAATTAGCCAAAAGCCAGGATATGACTATGCAATTAGCAACTCGAGTTAGGAATTTTGAAAAAATGTAATTGGCAATTTGAGTCTTTTGTATTTTATATAACAATTTTTTCATTTTTTAGACCAATGAAAATCCTTCTGGTAAAATTATTACTGTCATAAAGATAAGAGACGTCTATGAATTTAATAATCTTTATTTTGACAATTATAGTATCGTTTATAGTGGTTAGAATAGGCGCAATTGCTTTTGAATTAACAGGCCTGGAATGGTCATTGGCTAAGTTTCAGGCTTTATCGTGTTTCAGCGGAACAGGATTTACTACAAGGGAATCAGAGCTGATTACCGGACATCCTAAGCGGCGTCAGATCGCAACAATCCTGATAATATTGGGAAATGCAGGGATTGTTACCCTGATAGCAACTTTTGCAAACTCCCTGAACCCCAACACTATTTTTCCTGAGATAAAAATTCCTTACCTCGACCTTGTAGTTCCGGTCAGGATACTTCCTGCCGTGAATTTTATTGTTATACTTTTCCTTTTATTTTTAATATACAAGTTTTTTTCCAATGTGAAAGTTTTGAAAATAATTACTAACTTTCTAAGAACCAGCCTAATTAAAAATACTGCGGTAAAGCCTGTTTCTTTTGCGGAACTGGTCTCTACCACCGGAGGTTATGGGGTTTCCAGTGTGTATGTTTCCGATAACAGCGATTTAATAGGTAAAACCCTGATCCAGGCAGAATTAAGGAAAAAAGATATTAATGTGCTGGTAATAGAGCGGGACGGCGAATCCCTACCCAATCCCTCACCGGGAACCAAAATAAAAAAAGGGGATAGTCTTATTTGTTTTGGAAAGCTGGGAAGTATCCGAAAAGTAATACATTCACTGGATAATGAAGAAGTCTAGAAGATTTTGCTTTAAATAGCCTGAGTCAGACGCCCTTTGTTTAAAAATGTTACATAAACGCTTGGTTTTTAACATGGTTTTTCCCTTATAATTATCACGATATGGATGAAAAACTTACAAAACCTCAAAAAACGCTGCTTATGTGTTCGGCGTTTATTACCGGTACGGGGATTGCGCTTGCCGGGGACGGGACTTACGTTATTCTTACATCACTGGTTTTGTTATTACTTTTATCTTTTTTGCTCTGTAAAAAGTATTTATCACCGCTATTTGCGCTTATTTGTATTGCTGTTTACGTTTTTTCGGTTTTTTATACAGGTTATAGGACTCCTGAACCGGACGGATTATACTCGCTTGCTCCAAAAAAGCTGTCAATGCGGGGAAAAGTAGTTAACGATCCCAGGGATGACCTGAAAAGCAAGACAAAATTTTATTTTAAAGTTGATGAGATTTATCACAACCAAAACTGGATTCCGCTAAAAGCAAAAACCATTGTCTATATCTATGATAAGCACAGAAAATTCGATGAAATCAAGCTCGGAGATAGGTTAGAGCTTAAAGGATCTGTTAATCCTCCTTACCTGGCTACAAATCCCGGGGAATTTGATTACGGCAAGTACCTGAACCGCAAGGGAATATTTACTATGACCTTTGTAAGGTATGACAATTACAGTATAGTTCCGGACCTGGAGATTAATTTGGAGTTTTTCCTGGGCAAGCTTAATGATATCAGGGAAAAAATACTCAATGTGCACAGGAAATACCTGGAGTCGCCGAAAATAGAAATCCTTGGAGGTATGGTGTTCGGCGACCATGCAGTGCCTGCACCTGATTATGTCGAGAAAAGCTTTATAAAATCAGGGCTTTTACATCTGCTTGCAGCTTCGGGCTTAAATGTGGGCATAATTTTTGGAATCTGGTTTTTCCTTGCTTCCAGAGCAGGTTTGCCTTTTAAGTTAAATATCATTGTAGGAATGTTGCTGGTTGGGGTATATTCGCTTTTGACCGGGCTTCCTCCTTCTATTACAAGGGCAGCGCTTATGCTGGAATTTATCCTGCTTGGGAAGTTATTGGACAGGCAGGCTGATAACGCAATTCTTCTCGTTATGGTAGGGGCTTTAATGCTTTTATTTGACCCTCTTATGATAGCTAATGTAAGTTTTCAGCTTTCATTTATTGTAACGCTTGGCTTACTAACGTTTGTGCCGGTGCTTGTAGAGAAATCACAGCCCGTACCTCAGTTTTTAGCCGGAGCTTTCTGGGTACCTTTTGTAGCGCAGGTATTTGTAGCTCCCATTCAGGCTTTTCATTTCAAGACATTCGCTCCTTATTCAATTCTTGCCAATATGTTGGTGGTCCCGTTTGTGGGAATAATTAGTTCCTCCGGATTTGCAGGAAGTATTTTGGCTTTGATCCCCCTAATAGGGGAAAAGCTGTGTTTTCTTTCCGATAAGATAGCTGAACCGTTCATTTCATTACTTTTATTTATATCAAATTTTATTGCAGGATTGCCTGATGCGATTTTGTACATTCCAAAGCCAAATGCCGTACAGATAACCTTATTTTATTCATTGCTTTTTATCGTGTTTATTGTTTTAAAGACAAATTTTGCTGTTAAAAAGCATAATATTGCAGTTATTATACTTTTTAGCACTCTTATTATGTTTACTTTCAAGGGGAGCTTATTTCCTGATAAACGCCTGGAATTTATGTTTTTTGACGTAGGAGAAGGAGATTCTGCCCTGATAAAAACGCCTTCCCAGAAATATTTCCTGGTAGATGCAGGGCCTCCTGGCAATTATAGTCCGGCAAAAACTGCAATTATCCCTTATTTAAGAAAAAAAGGAATCACAAAGCTTAATGCATTGGTGCTTACACATCCTGATAATGACCATACCGGCGGAACATCTTATATACTGGAGAATATCGGGGTTGACAAACTTTTTCACAACGGAGTTAAGAGAAAGACTTACAATTATTTAAAAACACAAAAAACCATAGATAAAATCGGTGTTAAATCAGCGGTTTTATTAGATAAAGAAAAGCTAAACATTGATAAAAACTTGCAGATTACGGTTATAAGACCGGAAGATACCAATAAATCAATAGATAATGAAGACAGCCTGATGTTATATATTGTTTATAAAGATTTTTCCGCATTGTTAATGGCAGATTGCGAGGCTAATTCTTTAAGTAAGCTGAAAAATATCGTAAATCCCCCCGTCGATTTGCTAAAAGTAGGGCATCATGGCAGCTATAATAGTGTTAACGAAGAATCTACAGAGTACTTAAATCCCGGAATCTCCGTAATTTCCGTTGGAAAGAAAGGTTATCATCAAAAACACCCTCACCCTGAGGTGATAAGGCTGTTGAAGCAGTCCGGTTCAAAAATTTTCAGGACAGACCGTGATTTTGCGGTTAAAATATCAACAGACGGATACAAAATAGATTACACGACTTATGAGCGGGATAAAAGGATGAGACTATGAGTGTTGATATGAGTTTGTTTGAAATGGCTATGTTGTTTTGTTTCGGCGCAAGCTGGCCTTTTGCAGTGTATAAAACCTATAAAACCAGAAATGTCACGGGTAAAAGCGTTTTATTCATAACTCTTATTTTATTAGGCTACATTTTCGGAATTTTTCATAAATTACTTTATAATTTAGATGCCGTGATTTTTTTATACGTATTTAACGGGATTCTGGTTTTTGCAGAGTTAATAATGTATTTCAGGTATAGAAAACTGGTGCATGGGGGAATAGCAGGAAAATGAGTATTATAAACAGTAAAAACTCAATAATATTAATAATAGACATTCAGGAGAAACTGGTAAGCATGCTTGCGGAGGATAATATTTCTGATAACGCCGCTAAGCTTGTCCGTGCAGGCAGGATTTTGGAAGTTCCTGTCGTTGTAACCGAGCAATATCCAAAAGGTTTAGGTACTACCCTGGAGAAAATAAGACAAGAAGCCGCAGAAGAGACGGTTTATTTTGAAAAAACAAGCTTTAGCGCCATGCAGGAACCGGGGTTTCAGGAGCTGTTAGCCGGGTTTAACAGGAATAAAATACTTGTTTGCGGTGTAGAAACCCATATTTGTGTCTGCCAGACAGCAGTAGACCTGGTAAATGCGGGATATGACACAGAAGTTGCCTGTGATATCACGGCTTCCCGCAGTGAATACCAGTTTAGCGCCGGCATTGAAAAAATGAAACAGCTTGGAGTAAGGACTACTTCGCTTGAAATGGCGCTGTTTGAACTGCTTGGAAGTTCCAGGCATCCTGATTTTAAGGAAATCCAGGGATTAATCAAGTAATTTCAGCCCTTTTATCTATAAAAAGTACAACTTTGGATTAAGGAAGAAACAAAAAATTCTTATGTAAAATTTTCAAAAATATTCCTTATTAAATTTTTTCGGTCGAGCGACCGACCGAAGGGAGGGAAGCGAGA
>JANQIY010000385.1 GCA_028281965.1 Candidatus Gastranaerophilales bacterium | reverse complement strand
TCTCGCTTCCCTCCCTTCGGTCGGTCGCTCGACCGAAAAAATTTAATAAGGAATATTTTTGAAAATTTTACATAAGAATTTTTTGTTTCTTCCTTAATCGACCGATAAAATATCCTTGATATCCTCGTAAGTAAGCGTCTTGCCAATATCCCTTTCCACGGAAATCACGCTGTCTACCAGGTCACGTTTTCTTTCTTTCAGCTTCATGATCTTTTCTTCAACGGAATTTTTAGTGATAAGCCTGTATACAAAAACGTTTTTGGTCTGGCCAATCCTGTGAGCCCTGTCAGTTGCCTGGTCTTCAACTGCCGGGTTCCACCATGGGTCGTAGTGGATTACATAATCGGCTCCGGTAAGGTTAAGACCCGTACCTCCCGCTTTCAGGCTGATAAGGAAAATTGGGATTTTAGGGTTGGAGTTGAATTCATTGACAACTTCCTTGCGGTCTTTAGTGGAACCGGTGAGGTAGGAGTATTTAATCCCGTCTTTATCAAGCCAGTCCTTTATGATATCAAGCATCTGCACAAACTGGCTGAACAGCAGCACTCTATGCCCTTCGCTGATGATTTCCTCAAGCATCTCTTTAAGATGGTCAAACTTGCCGGACTCACTCAGGTTTTTCTCCCTGCCTTGCTCAAACAGCATCGGATGGCAGCAAATCTGTCTCAGGCGCAGCAAAGCGGAAAATACAGACATCTTGGATTTCTCAAGACCGTCTTCCGAGATTTTATTAAAGATTTCCTGGCGGGTACTGTCAAGCACATCAATGTAGAAATCCCTCTGCTCCGGTGTCATATGGCAATATGCAATGTTTTCGATCTTATCAGGCAGGTCTTTTGCTATATCCCGCTTTAATCTCCTTAAAATAAAAGGGTAAACCTGTTTTTTTAGCCTGTTTCCAACTGTCCTGTCGCCTTTTTCCTGTATGGGGATGCCGTATCTGTAGTTGAACTCGTTGATATCATATAAAAAACCGGGCATGAGAAAATCAAAGGTCGACCATAGCTCGGTCAGGTTATTTTCAATGGGTGTACCTGACATAGCAAGCCTGTGTACAGCTTTTAATTCACGTGCAGCCTGTGATGTCTGGGAATCATAGTTTTTGATGTTCTGAGACTCATCCAGCACAACTGTTCTGAAATTATGTTTCTTTAAATCATCTATGTCCCTTCGCAAAAGAGCATAAGAAGTTATGACAATGTCATTTTTTGGTATGTTTTTAAACAGGCTTTTCCTGGTTGCCCCTGTTAGAGTGAGATAAGAAAGTTTTGGAGCGAATTTTTCAATCTCAGCTTCCCAGTTAAACACAACAGAAGTTGGACATACCACCAGGTTAGGGGCTGTACCGTCTTTTTCCTTGGATTTTTGAAGTAATGTAAGAGCCTGGAGTGTTTTACCAAGCCCCATATCATCTGCCAGAACCCCGTTTAACCCATATGAATATAAGAACCACAGCCAGCTATAGCCTTTTTTCTGGTATTCCCTTGGGTCTCCCCTGAGAGCCCGGGGCAGAGGCGTTTCTTCCATTGCGTTAAAGCTGCTGATTTTTGACCAGAAAGCCTTGAATTTCCTGCTCATTTTTACTGCAACTTCCTGTTCTTCAAGCTCAGCAACGATTCCTGCCCGGAAAGTTTTTATCATGTACCTGTTTTTCTCTACCTCAACAGCGTCTACAGTGTTTAAAGCTGAGGTTATTTTCGTCATCCTGTTTGAAGGAATTTCGATATTTCCCTTATCTTCAAGGGGAAAATACTTTTGCCCCTGCTGAAAGTACCTCTGTATAACCTCATAATCCACTTCTGACTTTCCGACCATACAGTATAGCTCAACTTCAAAGCTATCCGCGGATTCGGAAAAATCTATATCAGCAGTTATTTTTAAGGGACTATCAGAAATTTTAAAATCCGATAAATCGTCCGGCTCAATTATTTTCCAGGTCTCCCGCGCATTTGGAAGCAGGTAGTTGTAAAAATCTATGGCGTAATCTCCCTCAATAACCAGGTTATTTGTCTGGGTTGGGGTAAATTTACTCATTAAAAGGTTTTGATAAGCAAGCTCTTCCTTTTCCAGGTCACGCTTTACCCAGTATATAAGGTCTTCTTTCGGCTTTTTTACGGTTACATAAGGAGTTTTTTCGGCAAGTTTACCATAGGGTACTAAAATTCCGTCGTATTCAAAATCAAGGGATGCCCTGAGAGAGCCTGTTTCTGTTTTTTCAAGAGTCAGGACGTTTACAGGAGGTCTTTGCTCAAGCATAAGCTGTTCCAGCTTTTCATAGACTTCCACATTAGTTAGTTTCTTAAGTTTTGGGAGCTCTTCATAAACAAACTTACCGCCGTCAGCGTCTCTTATATCTGTGAAAGTTGATTTTGTCAGGTATGCGGGAAGCGTTGATAAATCAGTATCCAGCGGCACTATGGCGTTATTGTATTTTGCCCATTTAACATTTTTGGCAAAATATTTCAGTTCTTCAAGCGGCAAAGTGTCCGCCGGGCCGGGCCTTTCCCAGTGAAGGGACAGCAGTACATTTCCGGCCAGGGATACATTAACCTTTAAAATAAGCTTCCAGGGCTCATTTTCAAATAAAATTCTTTTTTTGGAATCGTTATCAATAACTTCCTCGACCTGGGAAAGAAACGGCATCACGATGTCAAGCCTGTTAAGCGGGATATTATGCCATATCACGTTTTTCTTTACCAGCTCGAACTTAAAAATATGCTGCAATAAGGCAAGTTCACGCTTTTGGGCGTCATTTAGCGTAAAGTTCCCGTTAGCCTGCTTTTGCGCATCTACTATAAACCTTAATATTGTCTCTATGTTTTTGACTATCTCGTTTTTAGACCTGTCAACTATCTGTATACCAACATATTTAGCATCATCAGGGGCATTGAATATGAATTTATAGCTGCCCTGGGGATTTTTAACTTCCGGAAGATTTTCATCCCCGGGTAAAAATTCTTTCCCGGTTTTTTCAGCTAAAAATTGTTCATAATAATGCCTTTTAATGCTTTCAAGCCCGACACATACGGCATGTTTGCACCACTCTTCTTCAAGCGGGCAGGTACAGGTTGCGCTTACTTTTTTTTGTGTAAACTTCAGGTTTACATCGTATTTATCCTGAAAAGAACCTTTAACAAAAGCTTTTACCTCTTTTCCATCAAGTTCAGCTTTTATTACCTGGCCTTTTTTATAGTAGTCATAACCTCTTCTCCAGCTGCCGGGAGCTGCAAGTTCTTTTATATATTTAAAGTTAAATTTCATTTATACTGAAAACCCTCTGGTCTAAGCTGTTTTTAATTTTTTAGAATTATATACTCAAATTTTTTCTGGAATAACCGTCTTTTTACACCGAAAAAAGATTTAAAAAAAAGAAATTTGACCACCCGGGAGTAATCCGGTTAAAGAGTGAAAATTCAAAGCCGGGCTTTAACCGTAACAGTCCGTAAAATCGAGTCTTTAACCTGTATATTCGTGATTTGCCTAAACTGGTTATTAAAACATGTTATTAAAGGACTCGACTTGTGATCATGACCCTATAATATTATATACGAGAAAAGAAAAAATGCATAATCAGTCTGAGGTACTAATTAACTCGAGTCGCGAATTAATTTGTAAAAGCGAAAATTTTACAACCCACCCCCAACCCCCTTATTCCCCTACAAAATTAAATATGGTATAATTTAATTTTGAAATTAACAAAAGGG
>JANQIY010000384.1 GCA_028281965.1 Candidatus Gastranaerophilales bacterium | reverse complement strand
CCAATTAATGCTGATACGCGATAAGTAAAAGTTGGCTAGATGCCGTGTCAAGCACGGCATGACATATCTTTTTTAATTCCAGAATTGAAAGACCCTGTTAAAATGAGTCAGTTGGAAAAAATTTTTATCTGTGTCATCTGAACCGCTGACTGACTTCTATAATCGTGGAATTAAAGCATTGTGAATTTTTCATTTATCCTTAATAAGCCCGGTTAAATTATTTTTTCTGGAAAATATAAATTTTATGCTTAATTTCTTTTTTAAAAACTGTAAAAATTGTGATGGTAGTGTATTCAAGAGTGAAATACCTTGAAATTCTGTCAAAATCAACTTTGATAACCTTTTTATAATTTTCAGGTTCTTTTAAACTGCGAATTTTTTGTTCATCCCCTGCAACTAATAGAAAATCAAGTGTTTTAAGTTTTTCATCCGTTAAAAATTCGGGGTTCAGGGGATAAATTTCCCAGCCCTGATTTTGCGCAAAGAACTGGTAATACCAGAAATCATAGCCGGTAATTACTCCAATTTTAGAGCCTTCTGGGGCAACTGTGCCAAGGTAAGTTATAGAATCCCTAAAATGACTGTCATGAGCAGGATCGGAATTGTATCTTATAAATTCCCTGGAATTTATAAGCAGGCTCCGGCCTTCTACCGGTAAAACAGGTCGGAGTTCATTGAAAAGAGGAATTTTTAAAAAACAGAATACGCATACAGCAAATATAAAAAGTTTTTTGGGATTTACAACATTTCCGGGAATATAACTTAAGGCAAAAACCGGAGCACTGATTACTGCTGCTGTAATAAAATAGCGGTTATTCCAGATTTCATAGCCCATAATAGCAGAAATTACAATGATAAATACCATAAAAATCATTCCGCAAATCCCAATCAAAAATACTTTTTTAAAGCTTGAGAAAACATATTTCGCAAGGCTTAAAACGAGCAAAGGGAGCAGTAGCAAAAAACCAACAGGACCCAGTCCGGCTCTAAGGTCATGTATACTGATGTTTGTCAAAACAATATTGTTAGCAATATCCCCGGCATGGGTCAGTCCCTCATCAGCTGACAGCCCCAGGACACTAAATAAAACAGTCCTGAGCAGATGGACGGGAAAACTTAAAATCATCTGCATGAATTGCCCGGCTCCGGTAAAATCGATAAAAACAGTTATATACCGGATAAAATTTGCAATGAACGATTTAATGCCCTTACTCATAAAAGTGTGTTCATGGATATAGGACTTAAGACCAAGCGGGTGAGCAAATTCCAGATAGTTCATTATATAAAAATAAGAACTCAGGAGAATAAATACGGGAATTAGATAGGAAATATACTGTAATCCTGTTTTATAAAAATTTTTACCCTGTTTTTTAATCGCAATAAAAAAGTAAGCAATGAAAATTCCCGGTAAAAACAGAAAAACCGAACTTTTAACGCCTATAGAAATCCCTAGCGCCAGGGCTGAAAAGAACAGGGATTTTTTTTCATTTTCATAAACTCCGTATATAAATAAATACAGCGAAGCTAGCAGAAGGAATCCAAGGAACAGATGGTTTTGAGTCCCTGATGAATTGATTATCACCGCTGGAAGCGATGCAAAAATAAATATTGTCCATAAATTCCTTGACATAGAAATCTTCAGGTAAGAAAGAAAATTATAAATTGTAAATATACTTGCAAGATATGCTCCATACTCAACCAGGCCAAGGAAGAAATCCTTTTTTATAAAGAGCATAATCCACATTAGAAGAAGTTCGGAATTAGGGGGAAATATAACCTGGCGGTATAAGTTTGTCTCAAAATGCGCAAGGGTGCCGTGTTGTATCCAGAACGCAACCCTTGCAACCTGGTAACTCATAGAATCCCACAGGTTTATTGGGGCATATATCGCTAGAAACAAGCTTATCAGGGATGCAAAGATAAAAAATCCCGCCAGTAGCATCAAAATTTTGTCATTTTTCAGGGCAATGCCGGCATCTTTGAAAAACTCCATTATCTTGTTTTTATTGAGTGTCGGACGTTTTTTAAAATTCCAGACCCAAAATGAACCGGCAAATATAACTATATTAACTGCCATGAAAGCCTGTATGTTTATGAGGTTAAAAAGCGATAACAGCTCAAAACTAAGTATTACCTGGGAAATAACAGTAATAATCCAGTACAAGTATGAATTTTCAACTCTTTTACTCTTGAAAAACGTTGTTATAAAGTAAGATGAGCAGGTAACAAGGCTTATAGATAATATTAATAAAAAAAATCCACTCATAAGCTTCCGTCATTGCTGTTTAAAAATATTGTACTCTGTATCTTAATGTTATTGAAGATATGTTTTACAGGAATGTTAAAGAAAGAGTTCTCCTAAAAAATATGGTTGGATTTTTTTAAAGTTTTTACTATAATTTTTATATGAATTCAAAAAATGCTTTAAATAAACTAATAGAAGGGAATTCTCGTTTTGTAAAAACAAAGCAGGAATTTCCAAATGTTTCCGCTGAGAGGCGTGAAAAGCTTACGGGCGGACAAAAACCGTTTGCGGTGATAATTTCCTGCTCAGACTCGCGTGTTCCGCCGGAAGTGGTATTTGACCAGGGTTTAGGTGATCTTTTTATAATAAGGAATGCCGGTAATGTGATTGCTGATGAGGTTACAGGCAGTGTAGAATATGCGCTGGCTCATCTGGGGACGCCGTTGGTGGTTATTCTCGGACATTCCGAATGCGGCGCCGTTAAAGCTACAATGCAGGGAGCTGACGATTCTGAGGCTATTAAGGCTATCGTCGCCAGAATAAACCCGGCAATAGATCCTGATAGCACTGATAATTCCATAATGAACAACATCAGGATCCAGGCGGAAATTTTGAAAAAAGCCGGCAGCATAATTCCTGACCTGCTAAAGCAAGGCAAGGTGGAAATCCTGGGCGGGTATTATTCCTTAAAAACCGGCGAAGTGGAATTTTTCGAGATATAAGCCTATTTCCGCAAAACAGTTACTGTGCAATTAATTTCGCTGACCATTTTACAGCTTTAACATTGCAGGCCTTAAACCGAGCCTGTTTTATCTAAGGAAGAAACAAAAAATTCTTATGTAAAATTTTCAAAAATATTCCTTATTAAATTTTTTCGGTCGAGCGACCGACCGAAGGGAGGGAAGCGAGA
>JANQIY010000383.1 GCA_028281965.1 Candidatus Gastranaerophilales bacterium | reverse complement strand
GGAGGGAAGCGAGACCAAGGAAAAAATTGGGTGGGTGGAGGGAGAATGAATTTTTGAAAATTTTAAAAACACTTAAGTTTTTATTGTTTACTCCTTATTTTTTATTTATACAGGCGGTTATCCTGAATATACGCTCTTACGGGGTCGCTTACAAGGTATCTTATCGACCGGTTATTTTTAATCCTGTTTCTTATACAGGATGAGGAAATTTCTATTATGGGCGTCTCAAGTATTGTGTAATCAATATTTTTAAACTTTATATTGTCTAAAATTCTTTTTGCATCAGGACTTTCCTGCCTCGCAAGTATTATAAAGTTTACCAGCCGGGTAAGTTCTTCCGGTTTATACCAGTCTTCTATATGTAAAAAAGCGTCTGTGCCTATTATAAAATTAATTTTTCCTTCAATACCGGGACATTGACTGTATAAATTCCGGATAGTGTTTACTGTATAGGATTTTCCATCCAGTGTGAACTCAATATCGCTCGCCTCAAACCCCGGGTTATCTGCAACAGCCAGCCTGACCATCTCCAAACGGTATTCAGCTCTTGCAATTTCATTTTCCCGATGAGGAGGTATATGTGAAGGAATAAACAGGATTTTTTCCAGCTCAAGAGCCGTCCTGACAATTTCCGCCAGGATAAGATGACCTGTATGAATAGGATTGAATGTTCCTGCAAAAACCGTTAATTTCATTTAGTACCCTGTTAAATTTATTTATATGAATAATTTTGTTTACGAGGGTTTTTCAAAATGTATACGGATTTGAAAAGGCGAAGCCTTTTCCACCACTTTAGGGCGGTGGGCGGGCATTTTGAAAAACCCTAACAAATTAACTTAACTATGCATTAGTGATTTTTAAATATTAAAAACTTGGCTTGTAATAAAAATTAATTTACAATAAATATCGTTAGTTCTAAAGAGTCTAAAATAATGACTGGAAAAAAAGAATTTAAAGTAAAATTCCGTGGAGTAAGGGGGAGCTATCCGGTATGCTCAAGTGACCAGATTAAATACGGCGGAAATACGTCCTGCGTGGAAATCGTGGCTAACGGAAAACTTATAGTGCTGGATGCCGGCACCGGCATCATTAACCTCGGCAGTGATCTTGTAAAAGACTATATAGCCAGCGGAACAAGCCCGGAAAATCGTAAACCTATTGAAGCTGTGCTGCTTTTCAGTCATTCCCACCTCGATCATATACAGGGATTCCCGTTTTTCAAGCCGGCATACATTAAAAGCAGCAGTATATACATGTATGGGTTCAGGCCGAGGAGCAAAGACTTTGAACAGGTGCTGGCTGAAACGATTTTCGACCCGATTTTCCCCATAGAACTTAAGGAAATGTCTGCCCAAATTAAAATAAGCAACCTGCATGAAACCCAGGCAATAATAATTCATCCTGATAAAATAGAGCCTGAAGTGATAAGGGTTACAGAAGAGCATGAACTCACCGCGCCGGATGACGCAATCCTGATAAGATGCGCAAAAAGCTATGCCCATCCCAAGGATGGTGTTTTAATGTTCAGAATAACTTATAACGGCAAGTCAGTTGTATACGCAAGCGATAAGGAAAGCTATATAGGAGGCGACAGCAAGTTTGCGACATTCGCAAGAAACACTGACCTGTTGATACATGATGCTCAATATACCACAGAAGACTATGTATCCCCGATAATTCCCAAGCAAGGCTACGGGCATAGCACTCCGGATATGGCGATAGAAGCGGCAAAGCTTGCTAACGCCAAACAGCTTGTGCTTTTCCACCTTGACCCTAATTATAACGATGATTTTCTTGAGAAAATGGAAATCCGGGCTAAAGGTATGTTCCAGAACCTTTTAATGGCCTACGAGGGACTGGAAATCGACCTTATGCAGCCGGCGGTTTCTTTCAGGAAAAAAGATTAAAATTATGCCCAAATTGAGGATTTTAGCTTTTATAATTGCTGTATTTTTATGCCAGGCAGCAACTTTTACGGTTGATCCCGCTAAAAATGCTGTGTGGCATAATGAACAGGGGCGTTTTTACCTTAATTTAAAATATTATACAGCCGCAATTAACGAGTTTAAAACGGCAATATTGCTCAATCCTGAATCCGAGGTATCTGCCTCTTTTTACAATAACCTCGGCATTGCCTATTCTAAAATTAAAGATTATGACAGCGCTGAATTCTCCTTCAAAAAGGCCGTTGAGCTAAAACCTTACTATCTAAGGTTTCGGGAAAACCTTATTGAAAACTATATGCGGAAAAATATGCTCGAAGAAGTAGTGAAAACCCATAACCGGCTGATAACTGAAAACCCTAACGCGCTACAATCTTACATTATGCTTGGATTAATACATAAAAACCACGGAAATAAGGAATATGCGGTTATGTACTTTAAAAGATTTGTCTTATTAGCCCCGGAATTCGGGATTACAAACCGGATAAAGTCCATAATAGAAAAGCTGGAAGAATAAGCAACGATAAGGTAATGACCGGCAGATGACGTTAACGCTGGGAATACGGCTTATTTTTATTTGTAAAAATCATCCAGGTATTTTTCCGCAATTCTATAATATTCATCTATTTGTTGTTTGCTTTTTCTGTCTAAAACATTGACCATAAGCCTTGCGCGCGGGTTCTTTCCAAAAACTTCCCTATGTTTGTCAATAAACCTCCAGTAAAGCGCATCCCAAATTTCACACCATTTTCCTTTTTTAAAATTGCTCATTTTAAGGATATAATTGGATGAGCTGATATAAGGCTTGGTCATAATAAGCCCGCCATCAGCAAACTGGCTCATTCCATATACGTTTGGCACCATAACCCAGTCATAAGCATCGATATATAATTCCATAAACCACTCATAGACGGCATGAGGAGATATCTCGCAAAGCAGCATAAAATTCCCTATTACCATCAACCTTTCTATATGATGGCTATAGGCATTGTCTAAAACTCCTTTAATTACAGTATCAACAGGATCTACTCCTGTTGTTCCGTTATAAAACGCTTCGGGTAATGGTTTTGTAAATCCAAAAAAGTTTGTGCATCTTTCCTGTTCTTCTTTCAGGACGTAAACCGCCCTGATGTACTCTCTCCAGCCCATAACCTGTCTTATAAAACCTTCCAGCGAATTCAGGCTGACGGTATCGCTTGAGGAGAACTCAAAAGTTTTATCCAGAACCTGGTTCGGGGTTATAAGTCCGATATTCAGCCCAAAGGCAATCACAGAGTGAAATAGAAACCTCTCTTTTTCACAAATGGCATCCTCATAGTCCCCGAAAAAGCATAACCTGTTTTCCAGGAAGTCCCTGAACCATTCCCGCATACCGGCGTGAGTGACAGGGAAAATGAAATCCTCAGAGCTTCCGGGGTTATCGCCAAATACTTTTTCCACATAATTTTGTGCTTCTTTTACGTACTCATCAGGTTTAAACTTTTTCAGCCCGGGAATTTCCAGCCCTTCGGGGATTTTTTGGCGATTTTCCGGGTCAAAGCTCCATTTTCCGCCAACCGGTTTATTATTCCTGTTTACAAGGATTTTATGCTTCTTTCTTTGCTCAATATAAAAAGGAGTAAAGGAAAACTTATCTGAGCCCTTAAAAAACCTTGCTAATTCAGATTCAGAAGATAAAAATCCCGGGTTATCCATTTTGGTATAGTTAATACCGTTTTTTTGGCAAAGTTCAACAAGTCCTTTTTCCGCTTCTTTATCAACCGGGTCAACAAAAAACAACTCTTTAACATTCATCTCCCTGAGCGTTTCTTCAATCGAACGGGTTAAAACAGCTGTCGGATTGCTTTTTTTCCATTCTATGTACGTAACATCGCATCCTTCAGCGGTAAGCAGGTCTTTATACGCATGCATTGACGCTCTGTGCAGCATAAGCTTTTTTTTATGAAAATTAAAATCCGAAAAATAGCGTTTATCCTCAATTAAAAACACATGCCTGTCTTTAGAAATTACCGGGTTGTTTTCAAAAAGCTGGTTGGGGAAAATAAGGGCTGCTTCTTTTGACATATTGCTGTCCTTTCTTTATGTTTCAACCCTGCAGGAAGGCTTGAGTAAAGTCTTCCCGCGGTATGTATATCGGTATTCAAAAGTAATTAACTCGAGTCGCTATAAAATTTTACTCAGGCAGAAGTACCCTGTTAATTTTATGAATAATGCCGTTTTTCACTTTTATATCAGCTTCGATTATTTCGGCGTCGTTTATCATAATCACGCTGTCTTTCTTAAAAATATCGACTTTCTGGCCGTTCAGCATTTCGATATTATCCACGCTTTCAATCGCGTCAGCTGTCATAATACCCGGTATGATGTGATATTTAAAAATATCAACCAGTTTTTCCCTATTTGCCACTTTTAAAATGGTGTCTAAAAGAAATTTTTCCAACCTGTTAAAAGCGTGGTCATCCGGGGCAAAAACGGTTATGTCATTAGCCGATTCAAGCGTTTCGTAAAGGTCTGCTTCCTTCAGCATTTTTACGAATATGTTTAAACCTGTCTGTTCAGCGGCTTCCATTGCATTCAGGTTTTCATATGCGGTAATCATAAGCTAATCCCTCTAAATTCCTGTTATGAAAAAATTTAACAACATTTAAATTTAAGAAAAAATAGCTATGAAGACAAAACTTTTGGCTAATATTTTCTCTTTACCGCTTTTTTATGGGCAATCCACTCCATGCCGCTGTCGATTTCCGCTAATTCCGCCTGTCCATAACGTCTTTTGAGGCATAATTTTATTAAATAGTCGGTAAAATGGGGATTTTTAGGTAAAAACGAGCCGTGCAGATATGTCCCAAAGACGTTTCTTTTTCGGGCGCCTTCCTGTTTATCCTTTCCGTTATTGCCGTTACCTACAATCACCTGTCCTATAGGCTCTGTCCCCGGCTCAAGATAAGTCAGTCCGCTGTGGTTTTCAAACCCCACAAGAGTATCAGGGTTTCCGACCGGCATATGCGTTTTTATCGTAACATTCCCGATATACCTGTCATGCCCGGCAACGGTATAAGCGTCCAGGATGCTGATTCCCCGCAATTCATCGCCTTTGTGCGGGCGGTAATAATGCCCGAAAAGCTGGTATCCCCCGCAAATTCCTAAAAAAACCGCTTCATTTTCCGCAGCTTCTGTATAAAGCTGCTTTTGTTTCTGCAATTCCTGTGATACAGCAATCTGTTGCTGGTCCTGACCTCCTCCTATGAAGTAAAAATCATAATATTCAGGATTAATCTTATCCCCAATCCCTATTTCGTGGATTTTTACTTCAATGTCGCGCCATAAACATCTTTGACTAAAGGCTAAAATATTGCCTCTGTCTCCATATATGTTCAATAGTCCGGGATATAAGCAAGCCAGGTTAATTTGCATTTGGTTCTTCTTTTTGTAATTTTTTTACTGATTAAAAGTAAATCCGTCTTCTTTTAGCCTTGTTATAACTTCATATAGGGCTTCTTCTTCCGGGCTGATAGAGATTCTAAAGAACCCTTCCCCGTGTTTGCCGAAGCCTGTCCCCGGAACAACTACTACACCTGACTTTTCCAGGAGTTGGTCGCAAAAATCCTCAGAAGAGGAAAATCTTGGCGGAATTGGAAGCCAGAGGTAGAATGTTGCCTTCGGAATAATCAGGTTATCAATATCCCATCCCAGCTCTTTAAACCCTTTAAGAAGAAGTTCCTGCCTTTTTTGGAATTCCTTATTAGCATTTTGGATATACTCATCGCCTTCTTTAGAGGTTAAAATCACTGAAGCGGCTTTTTGCAGGGCTTTAAACAGGCCTGTATCAACGGTTGATTTCATTTTGCCAAGAATACCTACAGCGTCTTTATTCCCGCATGCCCATCCTAAACGCCATCCGGTCATGCTGTATGGTTTGCTCAGGCTGTGAAACTCTATGGCAATATCTTTTGCTCCCTCAAATTCCAGTATGCTGGCTGGCGGTTCCTGCCCTTCAAAGTACATATCCGCATATGCGGCATCACTTACCAGCAGGATGTTTCTCTCCCTGCAAAAATCAACGATTGATTTAAGGTAATCTCTTGTTGCGGTGGCTCCTAGCGGGTTGTTTGGGTAGTTTATAACCAGCGCTTTTACTTTTCCGGGAGAAAGTCCATCCTGTTTCAGCTTTTCCATTACCGATTCAATACCAGGCATGAAGTTATTTTCATACGTTAAAGGAATCGGGTAGGGTTTCCCGCCTATAACCTTTATTTGTTCCTGGTAAGAGGCATAGCCGGGATCCGGGATCAGGATGATATCCTGGTCTTTTTCATTGAGGGTATGGTTAACAAGGCATCTGAAGATATTTGCCAGCCCCTCTTTTGAGCCTATAAGCGAAAAAATTTCTGTTTTAGTATCCAGCTCTACTGCAAAGCGGTCTTTCATACGCTGTGCAACGGCCTCCAGAAAATACGGCTCTCCCTTTGGAGTGGAGTATGTGCTGATTCCCGGTTCTGACAATGCTTTTGTTAATGCGTCAAATACGGTTTTAGGCGGAGGTTGTACCGGCGCCCCTATGCTCAGGTTAATCGGCGTCCTGTTCTTGGCTTTTAGCTCAGGGGCCAATTCATTTGTCCTTTGCTTTATCCTGAACATAATATATGTTTCAAGTGTTTTTACATAGTCAGAATATAGACTTTTTACATCCGGCTGGGTCTGCATACTATCTTCCTCTTATATTAATGCTCTATGACATTTTATACAGAACCCGGATTTTTGCCAATATTTTTCAACCAGCTAAAATATAAAAATTAACTAACTCGAATTGCTAATTGCATACATGCAACATTTGCCAAAACCCTGAATGAGTCTATGCTTCCGCTGTCGCAGCATGAATGAGCTACTGCGCTAGCTCCCGCTGCCGCGCACAGCCATCCTAAAGGCGGAAAAGAGGCTCCGCCGCGAAATGCGGACAGCTTGCGAAGCAGGGACTGCACGTTGTTTCGCTGTCCATTTCGCCTGCTTCGTGCCTCTTTTCGATTCTCCATTGTCTCCCGAAATTGATAGGAGGTTAAATACTGCTATTCATAGAGTAGCACTTTCAGATATGCTTAAAAATTAATTCTTGACAGAAGGCTTGCGAGGGCGACAGCGACCATTTTAGTTCTCCGTGACAATCTATCTGGCATGATTTTTTGGCTTATAAGGAAGAAACAAAAAATTCTTATGTAAAATTTTCAAAAATATTCCTTATTAAATTTTTTCGGTCGAGCGACCGACCGAAGGGAGGGAAGCGAGA
>JANQIY010000381.1 GCA_028281965.1 Candidatus Gastranaerophilales bacterium | reverse complement strand
TCTCGCTTCCCTCCCTTCGGTCGGTCGCTCGACCGAAAAAATTTAATAAGGAATATTTTTGAAAATTTTACATAAGAATTTTTTGTTTCTTCCTTATTGATAACTCCCGAAATATCATTCCAAGGAAGCCTGCCCCGCGGATTGCTCGCAGTTGACAGCCGGAAAATTTTTAAGAACTTTTCAGACGCCCTATTATATTGTATTTAAAAGATTTACCATTTCAATAGCACTTTTAGCCGCTTCAGAGCCTTTGTTCCCGGATTTTGTGCCGGCTCTTTCTATTGCTTGCTCAATATTATCCGTTGTAAGAACACCGAAAATTACAGGTACAGAAGTGCTTAAGCCAATCTGTGCAACCCCTTTGGCAATCTCGGAGGCTACGTATTCAAAGTGAGGGGTGCTTCCCCTGATGACTGCTCCCAGGGTGATTACAGCGTCGTATTTTCCGGACTCAGCGAATTTTTTCGCGACCAGTGGAATCTCAAAAGCGCCGGGAACCCAGGCCATCTCGATGTTTTCCTCGGAGACCCCGTGTCTTTTAAGGGCATCAATACATCCTGAGAGGAGTTTTGAGCCGATAAACTCGTTAAAACGGCCTATAACAATAGCGAATTTCCCTTTTTCCGCTGTCAGGTTACCTTCGTATACTTTTACCATTTTTATATTTCTCCAATATAATCAGTCCAGAATATGTTCCATTTTATCACGCTTGGTGCACATATATTTTTCATTATGTTTATTTATGCAAGTTGGAAGTGCTATTCTTTCAAACATTTCCAGGCCATAACCTTCAAGCCCGACAATTTTTTTGGGATTGTTTGTTATTAGCTTGAATTTTCTAATCCCCAGGTCAGTAAGAATTTGCGCTCCGACTCCATAATCCCTGAGGTCAGGGTCAAACCCGAGCGAGATGTTAGCTTCTACCGTGTCCTGTCCCTGCTCTTGTAATGCATAAGCTTTAAGCTTGTTGATAAGTCCAATTCCCCTTCCTTCGTGGGCTTTTATATATACGAGAACTCCTTTTCCTTTTTTTTCAATAATTTCAAGGGCATTGCCCAGCTGGTCTCCGCAGTCACATTTTAAACTGTGGAAAATATCGCCTGTAAGACATTCGCTGTGCATTCTTACCAGCGGTGTATCATCTGCAAAGTCTTGCGGGTTACCTTTTACGATTGCTACGTGCTCTGAGCCGTCCAGGGAATTAACATAGCCATAGATGTCAAAATTGCCAAAAACGGTTGGTAATTTTGTTTTTATCATCCTTTTTACAAATCTCTCGTGTTTGAGACGGTATTTAATAATCTGGGCCACGGTAATAAACTTTATACTGTGTTTCTTAGCAAATTTGAAGATGTCATCACGTCTTGCCATTGTGCCGTCTTCGTTCATGATTTCGCACATTACGCCTGACGGTTTTAACCCTGCCAGTCTTGCAAGGTCAGAACTCGCTTCTGTATGGCCTACTCTTTTTAATACACCGCCTGCTTTAGCCTCGATCGGGAATACATGCCCGGGACGTCTTAAATCAGAGGGTTTTGCCTTATCATCAATTGTTACCTGAATGGTTTTTGCTCTGTCAAAAGCTGAAATTCCTGTTGTAACGCCAAAATCAGGGTCAGCGTCAATGCTTACCGTAAAAGCAGTACCTTTTACATCAGTATTAACGCTGGCTTGCGGGTTAAGCTTAAGTTTATCAGTTACTTCCCTGGTAAGTGACAGGCAGACAAGTCCTCTTGCCTCTTTTGCCATAAAATTAATTATTTCAGGTGTTACTTTTTCTGCGGCGCAAACCAGGTCTCCTTCGTTTTCCCTGCTTTCATCATCAGCCACTATGACCATTTTGCCATCTTTAATATCCTGTATAGCCTCTTCTATAGAGCTAAATTCAAATACGTCCTCTATTGCATTCCTTATAGCGTTTGTTTTCTTGTCCATAATAGTTCTCTCAGTGTTGTCTAATCCATAAATCCGTGTTCTTTAAGGTAATTTTCGTTAATATTTCCGGTCATATTATCGTATTTGCCAGCGAATTTTTCAACATATTTGGCGAGGATGTCAGGTTCAAGGTTAATCTTATCACCGGGGCTCAGGAATTTCAAATTAGTCTGGTCAATTGTAGCAGGAATTACAGCCGCAGAAAAAATGTTATCCTCTATAGAAGCTATTGTCAGGCTGATTCCGTTTACACTCACCGACCCTTTGTAGACAAGGTATTTCATTACGTTTTCAGGCGCCTGGAAGTAAAAAATACTTGTAATACCCTGCTTTTGCTTTCTTAAAAAAGTCCCTATCCCTTCAACATGGCCTGATACTATATGCCCGCCAAACCTGCCGCTTGCAGGCATTGCCCTTTCAAGGTTAACGTCCTGTCCGGGCTTATAATCATTAAGTATCGTCAGTTTCAGTGTTTCAGGGGAGGTGTCCATGCTGAACCCGGAATCCTTAATCTCCGTAACCGTCTGGCAGGCACCGTCAATCGCCACGCTGTCCCCGATTTTCAGGTCTTCGAGAATTTTTTCACAGTTTATAGTAATAACGGCATTGCCGTCAGATCTTTTTATCCCGGCAATACTGCCCGTTTCTTCTACAAGTCCTGTAAACATACTCTTTCAGCCAAATTACCTGTATTTTTACCCTGTTAAGTTGTAAACCCTGCTTATTCATTGAATTTAACACAAACATAAATTAACGAAACTGTTACGGGGCCCTTTAAAGGTTAACCTGCCCTATAATCACCCTGTCTATGCCTAAAAGGTCTTTTATAACCTTAATATTTGCAAACCCGTTCTTTTCAAATATCTTCTGTACGGATTCCGACTGGTAAATACCGATTTCCACGGCAATAATCCCCCCGGTATTCAATCTTTCAAAGGACTGTGCGGCCAGTTTTTCATAAAAACTTACTCCGGTTTTATCTTCCACAAAAAGCGCGACTTCCGGTTCGTGCCCGGAAACCTCTATTTGGAGATTTTCCTTTTCCTGTATTGATATATAAGGCGGATTGGAAACTATAATGTCAAATTTTTCTGATGGGTCTATTTTTTCAAATATATTTGAGTTGATAAACTTGATCCTGTTATTAACTCCAAGTTTTTCAACATTAATTTTAGCTATCTTTAAAGCATTTTCAGAAATATCCGACGCAAAAACATCTGCTTCAGGGAGTTTTTTAGCAAGCATAATCGCAATACACCCTGAACCTGTACCTATATCTATAATTTTTGTCTTTTCACCCGGAAGTTTTAAAACTTCTTCTACCAGAAGCTCTGTCTCAGGTCTTGGGATAAGGACGTTTTCATCCACATAAAACGCCTGGCTCATAAAATAGGCCTTGTTTATCAGGTATTGAACAGGTATTTTTTCATTAATCCTCATGCTAACAAGCCGGTTAAACTTTTCAATTTCATCTTCAGAAAAACTTTTTGAGGGATTTATGAATAAATCTTTTTTTGTCTGTCCAAAAACTTCTTCTATGAGCAAATAAACTTCACACCTTGCTTCATTCAATAAAATACCATTTTGAATGAACTTATCTACTGTTTTATTAAAAATTTTCTCTAAATTATCCATTCAATATTTTAAGATCTTTCATAAATAAAACCTGGCGAGAGTTTTGGGAATTTTTAAAAATAACTAACCCGTCATTCAAGTTAATTAACCCGAATCACGAATTAACTTAAAAGCAATTATAACAAGGTTTTAAATAGAGTTAAAATTTAAATTTTCAACATGAAGCAGACTACAAAAATTCTTAGCCACC
>JANQIY010000371.1 GCA_028281965.1 Candidatus Gastranaerophilales bacterium | reverse complement strand
AGCGTTGAAAATATACTGAAATTATTTCAGCATGACAATTTATGGCGTTTTGAAATTAATGATAAGCTATTTAAATTAAAAATGTAGGGGAGTAAGCCACTTAATCCCCCTCCTCAAGGAGGTGGAAATAGGCCTAGGGAGGGGCTCCGCCGCGAAATGCGGACAGCGCCGCCTGCTTCGCAACCCTCCACTCAACCCCCAAATTTAATTTTGATATAATAATTTGCAATTAACGTTTACTCATTAAGACCATTAATTAGTGGTCTTAATGAGTAAACGTGTAATTTAAAATTTATAAACGTCGCATGTCATTGCGAGGCGGCGCGAAGCGCCGCCGTGGCAATCTGTCCAGCAAACATTATGGGCTTTCAGCCCATCCAGATAGATTACCATCCTGAAACAAGTTCAGGACAGGCTTCCTCGTATGACATTGTTCGTTTATTTTTTTTCTCGGATATGCTCTAAAATAAAAAATCAGCCAGGATGTCATTACTTAAAAGCACTCCCTGCCTGGTTAAATAAAGTTTATTTTTCCTGAAACCCATTAAATTCAACTCCGTATATTTTTCGATTATTTTTTTATATTTTTCTAAAAGGTTAACGCGATAAAATTTTCCTGGTTCTTCAAGGTCTATGCCGCTTCTAAGGCGTAATCCCAGAAAAATTTTTTCCTCAAGTATTTGTTGTGGGGTAAGCTTTTTCTTTTTCTGCTTTTCAAGAGGATTTTTTATATAATCTTCCAAATCTGTCTTATTAGAATATCTTTCGGCATTAATATATCCATGAGCCGCAGCTCCAATTCCTAAATACTCTTCGTTATTCCAGTATGCAAGATTATGTCTTGACCTGAAGCCGGCTCTGGCAAAATTGCTTATTTCATAATGCTCAAACCCGTTTTTTTCCAGGATTTCAATTCCCCTTAAGTACATCTCAGCGCATAGATCCTCATCCGGCAGGTTTTCAGGCGGGTTGCGGTAAAATTTGGTATCTTCCTCTATTTTTAAACCATAGGTGGAAATATGGTTTATATCTAATTCCAGGGCCCTGTGCAAGGTGTTTGCCCAATCGGAAAGACCCTGGCCGGGCAATCCATAAATTAAATCTATGCTAATATTGCTAAAACCTGCTCTTTTAGCGTTATCAACCGTTTTTACAGCCTCTTCAGACGTATGGAGACGGTTTAAACGCTTTAAAATTTCATTGTTAAAACTCTGGACGCCAAGGCTAATCCTGTTAAAGCCTGCATCCCTCAAGTTTTGCAGATAATCATGCGGAACTGCGCCGGGATTTGCTTCTATTGAAATTTCGGCGTTTTCCGATAAATTTATTCCTGATAAAAGCTCCGCATAAAAAAAACCATCTATTAAAGATGGAGTTCCTCCACCAATATAGACGGTTTTAAACTCTTTATTAGAGATATAATTAAGGAAGTGGGAGATTTCTTTGTTTAAGGCGTTAAAATACTCTTTAATACAGGATTCCTTGCCTGTATAAGATATAAAATTACAGTAATGACATTTGCTTTCACAAAACGGGATATGAATATAAATACTGTTTAATAGTCCTGCCATCCTGCATTTTTTACCGTTGCCGGCAGAAATGCCGGGGAATGATTATTCTGTATACTTGCAGTAATATTCTCTTTCAAATTCTTATAATCTTCAATAGCTTCAATATCATTTCTTATTAGAAAAATTCTCTTTTCAAGTATTTTATCCTCGAACTTTAAGGATGCGGACTCCGAGTTTTTTAATATTTCCTCGGCTTTTCGGATTTCTTCCAGGATTTTTCTGTAATTACTAACCATAAGCTTCCTTCGACTGACCCTTCACTATAATTTTTTAACCTATATAATTAAAAAAAACTTTTCTTGAAAAATTGCCATTTATCTGATTTTTTTGTTAAGGATAAAAATGTTAGATGATATAAAACAAACACCTGATGCATTAAAAAAGCTTTTAAAAGCTTATATTTCTGATGGTAAAGATGTTTCAAATATAGAATTGCCGATTAGTCCCGGAAAAATCGAAAAAATTTATATAGTAGCAAGCGGTTCATCAAGAAATGCGGCAAATACCGCAAAATATACGATAGAAATGGTAACGGCAATTCCGGTGATAGTTGATTTTGCCGGGGAATTCGCCAATAGGGAAGTTGCTGCTTCACAAAACGACCTTTTAATAGCACTTTCCCAGTCAGGAGAAACCGTTGATGTGCTTACCGCTTTAAAAACAGCCAGGCAAAGAAATATACCGACATTTGCCATAACCAATAACCCGAATTCCAGCATCTATAAGCTTGCATGCTCAGCTATGTTTATTCATGCCGGGATGGAAAAAAGTATTCCGGCCACGAAGACATTTACTAACCAGTTGATGAGCCTTTATATCCTGGGAATTTTCCTTGCTGAGCAGCTAAAATCTTTTCCGCAGCAGGATCTTGGTGAAATTAAGAAAAAATTACATAAAATTCCGGATAAAATTTCTGATAAAATCGAATTTTTCAGCGGGGAAGCAAGCAAGGTTGCGGAAAAAATTAAAGAAATGCCGGGTTTAATAATCCTCGGGCGTTCTCAAAATTGGCCTCTTGCCGAGGAAGGAGCATTAAAAATCCAGGAAACAAGCTATAAAAACGCTTTTGGATATCCCACCGGCGAATTTATGCATGGGCACCTCGCTCTTCTTGATGAGAATTTCCCTGTTATATCAATACTTACAGAGGTTTTTGACGGGGCCGGGATTAATATTCTTGCAAAAAAGAATACTCTTAAAATTAAGGAAAAAAGAAACCCTCTTTTGATTGCGATTGGTCATTATGATAGTGATATTGAGAAAAAAGCGGATATTTTCATAAAAATAGAACAAATTGACAGGGTTACGGCTCCTTTTTTAACCGCTGTTCTTCTTCAAGTACTTGCTTATAAGCTTGCGGACTTGCTTGGTTTCGATGCCAAAAGCCCGAGAAGCCTCACAAAGACTGTAAAAACCGAGTAAGAAACAAAAAATGGCGGATGTCATTGTGCAGGCTGCTGTAATCTATTCAGCGTGGCTTTTTTCAACAGTTTCAATGTAACTGCTTAATTTGTGCGTTGCACCCTCTTCATTGCTAAGTCTGGTAGTAGTTTAATGTTAACTGATAAACGCCTAATGTCATGCCCCACTTGATGCGGGGTGACTTCAGTCGTTATTAGACCACTACCGAAAGCTTTTTCAGGGTAATTTTAGCCGTTTTTATATTAAATTAAAATTATCTTCTTGCAAACAAAGCAGGATCAGTCTTTTTTACATTTTCAATAAACTTTTTTGCGACGTTTATAGGCACAGCAAAGCCGATCCCTATATTGGATTTGTTATTATCAGGGTTGTAAATGGACTGGTTTATCCCAATAACTTCGCCCTGCAGGTTAAGAAGAGGCCCTCCTGAACTGCCGGGATTTATTGCGGCATCAGTCTGGATTTTATTTCTTTTTTTGTCTACCCTGCTTACAATTCCTGTGGTTAACGTCCTGTTAAACCCAAACGGGTTTCCGATTGCCAGAACTTTTTGCCCTACCTTAATATTTGATGAATTGCCAAGGTTTATAGTTTTTAAAGAAGAGACAGGTTTGATTTTTATTAAGGCAAAATCATTGTTATCAGAATTATCAGCGATTATTTCCCCTGAATAACTTGTACCATCTGAAAGAGTTACTTTTATAGTCTTGAAACCTTCCAATACATGACTGCTTGTTAAGATTAACCCCCTGGAATCAATTACACAACCGGTCCCGCTGGAAACACCTTCATTTATATCAGCATCAATGGCTACAATTGACGGTGATACGTTTTCATAAATTTCAATATTAATTCTTTCATCAACAGAATAAATTTTCGAAGATACCGGTGCCGGTATGAGCATAAAAATCGAAAATGCCGCTGCCAGTAATACTTTCATAAAATTTTTCATCCCTCCCTGAACCTCTAACCTCAAAATAATTACGCTTTATTTATAATTATTTTTTTATTGTTTACGTTAAGCCCGCAAGATACAAAACTGTTATTGCCTTTATCTTATTTAAATTACAGGGTTTCGCCGATTTATGCAGAAAATTTAAAAAAATGATAAAATATACAATAGCAAGCCCTAGTTATTACCATTATTAGTTTTCATACACAAAAAATCTATACCCTTTAGAGGAAAACTATTTATACTAAACTGTAATAATTAATTTTTAATTTATTAACCAAAAGAGGGAACAACCATTAAATTATCAATTAAAATCTCTGCCATTTTATTTTGCATTACTTTATTAACTGTAGGATCTATAGTATTATTAAATAAAATGGCGTTTGACTATCAAACTCTTTATATTGCAGGTAAATATGGTTTTTTTGGAGCTGTTGTAGCTAGTGTTTTCGGTTATTTAATTGGGACAGTATTAGAGAAATCGGATAAAAAGTAAAAAATGCGTGAACCAAAAATTAAAAAGAAAAAAGCAACGCTTGTAACTAAATTTGCTTTTATTATAGGTATATCTGTAACTTTTTCAGTCCTTTTTATATGTGCATCTAACTGGTATGCGAGTACTCCGATCAAAAACCAGTACCAGGCAGAAAAATTCAATGAATATGAATCTATCCGCAAAGTGGTATATTCGGGTTTCGAAACCATATACTTTGAAAATGCCAAGCTGAGCTCTTTCAGAAAATTTATGAACGAGATTATAAAAAATGAACTCGTAGAACATATCGGCCTGGTAAATAAAATTAGTAAGAAATATGAATGGTCTTCCATTGCCGGGCTTGAAGGGCAAAAAACAGACCCTGAAAACCCCTGGGTTAATAAGGATTTTGCAAAATCTTTTTATTACTTAAAAAAAGAAGAAGTTTTAGTAAACACTTTAGACATGGATAAACACATAATTGTAATTTCTTTTATTAACAAGGAATCAATAACTACACTGGTAGAAATCCTTAAAAACGGAAACATAGTACTAGCCGGACTATTTATAGTTTTTGGTTTTCTGTCAGCGTTTATCCTGGCCAAGCAAGTTACAGAGCCCATAGAGAGACTTGTAATCGGTGTGTGGGAATTTTCAAAGGGAAACCTGAGATATAGGACCAACATTAAAACGGATGATGAAATAGGGATTCTCGCTAAAGCATTTAACTATATGGCGGAAAAGCTGGATGAACTTTATTCCTCGATGGAAAAGAAGGTTGATGAAAGGACAAAGGAATTAAGCAGTAAGAACGACCAGTTAAATGAAGCTTATGAAGAGCTAAAAGAAGCTCAGTCGCTTCTTGTTCATAACGAAAAAATGAGATCGCTGGGAGAACTTGTCGCCGGTGTAGCCCATGAGCTTAATAACCCGATCAATTTTATATACGGTAATATGACACATTTAAAAGAATACTCAAATAATCTTATAGATATTATTTCCAAATATGAGAAAATTCAAAATACCCAGGATCCGGAAAAATACAAGGAAATAGAATCTTTAAAAGAAGATATTGATTATGAATTTTTAAAAGAAGATATTTTAGAGCTTATTAAAAGCTGTACAGACGGGGCAGAGCGTTCAAAACAAATTGTGCTTGACCTTAAGGACTTCTCCAGGCTTGACCAGAGCCTTATCAAGGAAATTGACATTAATGAAAGCATAGACAGCACTTTGAATATACTTCAAAATAAATATAAGGACAGGGTTAACATTGTCCGGGAATACGGAGATATTCCAAAACTGGAATGTTATGCCGGACAGATGAACCAGGTATTTATGAACATCCTTGACAATGCAGCCCAGGCAATAGGGGAGTCAGGAAATGTTATCATAAGGACAAAACAGGTAGATAATGAACTTATAATAGAATTTGAAGATACAGGTGACGGTATAGAAGAATCTATATTAAACCAGGTATTTGACCCCTTCTTTACTACAAAGCCTGTAGGTTCAGGAAGCGGCCTGGGGCTGTCGATAACTTATAAAATAGTAAAAAGTCATAATGGGGATATTAAAGTTGAAAGTGAAATCGGTAAAGGAACAAAATTTACGGTAAAAATCCCATTTGACTGGCAAAAAAATGTAGAAAATAATGAAAAAAATACAGTAGAGACAGAAGTTTAAAAAGTAAAAAGAGCGCTAGATGAGTAAAGAAGATAAATTTACAATACTTGTTGTTGACGATGAGAAGGATAACCTTCAGCTTTTTCTCAGGACACTCAGGAAAGATTACAATGTTTTTGCTGCAAACGGGCCTGTAGAAGGTCTTGAAGTCCTTAAAAACAACCATGTTGACATGATACTTTCTGACCATAAAATGCCTGTAATGGAAGGTACAGAATTTCTTAAGCATTCCTATGAAATAAACCCCGAAGCTGTCAGGATACTTGTAACCGCTTTTGCCGACGCTGAAATTTTAAAGGAAGCAATAAATGCGGGAAAAATTCACAGGTACTTAAGAAAACCCTGGACTCCAAATGATCTTCTAAACATTGTTAGCGCATGCTTTGAGGTTTACCAGTTAAACAAGGATAACAAGGAACTGGCAGAAGACCTGAAGGAACTTTTCTCAGGTACGATTTCAGCGATTATGGAGGCTCTTGACGCTAAAGACCCTTATACATCAGGAAGAAGCAAGCGGGTTACTTTTTATGCTTTAAAAATAGGTGAAGAGTACGGTTTGTCAAATGAAAGACTTAGCGAGCTGGAACTTGCCGGGTTACTTCATGATATTGGGATGATAGGGGTTCCGGTAAACATTATTACCAAGCCCGGAGACCTTACTGAAGAAGAATATGAGATGGTAAAGAGCCATACAGTTATAGGGATGAAAATACTTGAGGAAATAAAGCAGTTAAACCATGTAATCCGGATAGTAGGTTGTCATCACGAGCATTATGACGGCGGGGGTTATCCTTATGGACTAAAAGGAGAAGAAATCCCGGTAGAAGCACAGATTATTGCGGTAGCGGACGCTTATGACGGATTGACCTCAGAGAGGGCATATAGATCCAGCCTGTCTCATAAAGATGTCGTAGCCCGTATCAAAAACGCTTCAGGTTCCCAGTTTAACCCGGTTGTAGTGGATGCTTTTGTCAAGTCTATTGATAGGGCAAGGGAAGAACTTAAAAATTTTGACCTTGAAAATATGAATATCTCCAATAAGATTGATGAGAGTATAAATGTTGAAAATTTATAAGAAGTTATGTTAGTTGTATAGAAAAAGGTGAAACAGATATAATCCTTTCAACAGTTCTCAATATCGCTAAAGCATTAAATATTAATTTAACTGAATTATTGGCATTTACTGATAAAAAAGCTGCTGCCGGCAATAAAAACTATACATGAATGAGTCTGTGCTCCCGCTGCCGCAGACATGAATGAGTCTGTGCTCCCGCTGCCGCAGGCAAAGCCGGATTTTTCCAAATTCATCACTCCCGCTTCGCTGCGAAAACGCGGACAGCACCGCCTGCTTCGCTGCGAAAACGCGGACAGCACCGCCTGCTTCGCCTATACTGCTCCAGGCATTGACTGTAAAAATCTGAAATTTAATTTAGGAGCAGTTTTATACTGCTCATTTTTAAAATCCTTATCCGGTAAATTTTCAGGACGTATAAGCCATAGCCTGATACCATATAATTTTACCAGAGGCTGGATCTTATGCAGATGTTTTTCATCTTTTTCAGATTCTAATATTAGTAAAATACCCGGCTCCCTTTTTGTGCAATACGAATAATACAGGCTTTGCCCTATTGCTTCTGACCATTTTTTAGCAAAATCAACCTCTATTGCATATTCATCAGTTAAACAGTCAATTCGGGTTCTATCAGGCAATACATACTCGCTTTTTCCGTTTAATGACCCGCAAAAGTATTCCTGGTAAACCTTTTCATGATGAATATGTTTTGCCTTAACATTGCCGGTTGTGAATAAAATTATAAAAGTAATTAGTACTTTGATAACTTTTAGGACATTAATGTTATACATTTTTTTATCTTTATCATTTTAATATTTTATAATATTATCATTATTTTTCATTTCCAGGTTTATCCTATTAGAAGGGTCTCAAAAGTGCCGTGTAGAAAACACTGTCATTCTGAGGAGTGAGAAACTAAAGACATAGAAAGGCAAAAAATATCTTTACAGCCCTTTTATGGCAGGAGAATTTAGCTGATTTTACATAAATTTTGATGGCTTTTGATAGATTTTTGGCACAAAATTGGCACAAAATGATATATTTTTATCAAGTTATTACTGCATTAATGCCTGATTACTGCAAAGAGAAAGCCTTTTCACGCTCTTTAACAAGCTGATCCCTGCTTACTCCTGCATTTATGATATCCCATGGCAAAATCTCTTCACAAGACCGTTTTCTCAGGGCATACCAGTCAAATCCCGGAATATCCGCCTGTCCGTCATGCTTGAGCAGTTCCCTGTAAGCCCGGTTCCAGCTACCGATAGTCCCGCCGAACCCGTAAACTTTCTCCAGAAGCCCTGAGAGCCTACGGTCTCCCCTGGATAAAACCGCCTGAATGTAGTCCCATTTAATGCTGGTAGGCTTGTAGTGAATTTTATGGGTATTCAATTCTTTTCTAAGAAAGTTATTAATTTCTTCAAGACGTTGGTTATCATACCTTTCCGACCATTGAAGGGGAGTTTGCGCCTTTGGTACAAACGAACTTACGCTCAAAGTGAGGTTAAACCCCTTATTTTCATTTTTAAGCCTTATCATAAGCTCAGCAAGCTTTTCGGTATCTTCCCGGGTTTCGGTTGGCAGGCCTATCATTCCGTAGATTTTCAATCCTTTAAGGCCATTTTTATAAGCAATTTTCACCCCCTTAAGAATGTCTTCTTCTTTTAGCTTCTTGTTAACCACTTTTCTCAGCCTGTCAGAGCCTGCTTCTACTGCCACAGTAGTTTGCTTTTGACCGCATTTGACAAGGGTTTCTACTATTAAAGACGTAATGGTATCTACTCTAAGAGAAGATACAGATATCTCAAACTCTTCTTCCTCTCGTTTTTCAAGAATATACCGGCAAATTTTTTCAAAATCCGGATGTTCAGTGATTAATGCACCTAAAAACCCCAATTTTTTTGAATACTCCAGCCCGGTATCAATGGAATCCTTAATGGTTTCAAAGTAAGGATATCTTGCAGGAAGAGTAAGATAGCTTGCAATGCAAAAACTACACCTTTTTGGGCAGCCTCTTGAGGTCTCTATCATAAACATTTCCGGGAAAACCGACTTTTTAGTTACTATCGGCGTGTAGACAGCTTTCCTGTAGTCCTTGATATACCTTTTATTAATCTTATCAGGCGCTTCTTTTGCAAGTTTTACGTATTGCTTAACGGTTTTATCGGGATTATATTCCGGCCTGTAGAGGGAAGGGACATAAATTCCGTTGATTTGCGCCAGTCTTAGAAGCTTTTCCTGCTTGTCCGCAGAGTTTTTTACTTCTTTGTAAACCTGAATAATTTCCTCTATTATTTCTTCGCCTTCTCCAATAATGATAAAATCAAAAAAATCGGCAAAGGGCTCAGGATTAGCGGTCAAAACCGGGCCTCCCCCAAAAACAAGCGGGGAATTTTCATCTCTTTCGGCCGACCGGAGAGGAAGTTTGTATTTTTCAAGCATTTTAAACAGCCCGAGAAAATCAAGTTCAAAAGAAAAGGAAAATCCCATTAATTCCACATTTTCCGGGGAATGCAAGGTTTTTCCGGTATCAGAAAAAATTCTCTCCGGAGAAACCGCAGGGTTTTCGTCAAAAAGCCTGAATAAATACAAATAACCAAGTGAAGACATTGCTATGGAGTAAGGAGCAGGAAAACAAAACCATAAAGGAATTGCATCGGGATTTTTAACCGAAGGCGTGTATGTATATTTCTCATCGGGTAAGGTTTTAACCATTGCAAACCATTAAACCTGCCTTAATATTCAGATAAAATATAACATTATTGTCTTTTTTTATCCATAAAACAGACCGTTTTTTTATTTCTTATTTGCGATTAGGCAAAATATGAAGCTCATCAACGCATATGTAAACGTAATTGTTCAAGCCGGCTAAGAGCTTTGATCCAACTATAATTCCCGGAAGTATTGTAACTATGTTGATAAATCCGTTCCGGGTATCCCGCTTTCTCTAATCCGGTTGTAAGCATACAATATCTCCCATTGTTATGATTTTTTCCTGCATTTCGTCATTCTCTAAGACCAACGAACCGTCTTCCCTTATTTCTTTTGCAATTCCCGTTTCTCGTGGGTCAAGGGCATTTACCGCAATTCTTTTTCCCAGGAAACAGCATCTTTGTATGTAGTCTTTTTCTATGTAAGAAAATCCCTTATCTAAAAATTTTTCATAATTTTCAAAAAAACCGTCAATTAGTTCTTCTGTGAATGCTTTCTTATCTACCGGCCTACCCAGTATCAGGTTTAAAGAGGTTGCCGGTTGGTCAATTTTATCTGCTTCTTCCTGTGAGAAGTTCAGGTTTACTCCTGTCCCCAGGATGAGTCCACGGAAACTTTCCCCTTGAATTGAAGCCTGGCTTAAAATTCCCGCAATTTTTTTACCGTCCGACAAAACGTCGTTCGGCCATTTAATTTGCGCTGATGCCCCGTAGTTTTCCAGTACCCGGCATAATATAACCGACATATACTGGGTTAAGCCTGCTAAAGGAAGTTTGTCACTTACTTTGCTGCAGGGCTTAAGCACTATTGAAAGGTAAATATTGTCTTCCCTTGCTGAAACCCAGCTCCTGTTAAGCCTGCCTCTGCCTGATGTCTGTACATCCGCTATAATAACTTCCTTATCCGACAATTCTGCCAGGTTTTTCATTGCATAAGTGTTTGTTGAATCAAGCTTTTTAAAATGGTTAGTTTTATATGGTTTTTGACTTTTCACGATCTTTTGCCAGTATATTAAATATATTTTAAATATCTAGGATAAAAGGCTGAAGAAGCCCGAATATCATTATAAAATCATAAACATAATTGATTTCAAAACAGTATTTTTAGCTAACCCGTCATTGGGGTTATTTAACTTGAGTCGCGAATTAGCCAAAAGCCAGGATATGACTGAGCAATATTTGTTTGCGAAGATTGTGTGATTAAAGTCAAGAACATAAAGCAAATTTTTCCTTTTGTTTTTGAGCCCAGTCAACCTGAAAAGGTTGACTGTTTCGTAATAT
>JANQIY010000154.1 GCA_028281965.1 Candidatus Gastranaerophilales bacterium | reverse complement strand
AGTATTATAGCGAAGTTGCTTAGACCCCGTGTCAAGCACAGGGTGACAAATCTGTAATTACAGGTAATTCAATAAAACTAATGTGTCAGTGTAGTAGTGATTGCCCCGGAATTAGAATGACGGGTTAGTTATTTTTCATAAATTTTAAGGAATTTCGAATCAGTCTTATCAATGGATTTCCTGTTTCGTGATTGGAATTAATTAACCTGAGTCGCTATTTACTCAAAAAATATTTGCTAAAAACCTTTACCGCACAAAAAGATACTCCTTATAATTTACAAAAATCCCTTAAAAATTTGCTAAAATAAATTAAATGATTAAAAATATTAATATTAATTTGATTTTTAAGTAAACTGAAAGTTAATTATCTACCTGAAAATTTAATATTACTTAATTCAAAAAGAGAAGGATGGTGTCTGAAATGAAAAAGGACAAAATTTTTTCATTAATAATTATATGCGCAATGCTGGGATTAACGTTTCAGCCGGTTTATGCGGAAGAATACCTTGTTTTGCCCCCCATCCTTGATGAAGAAGAAACCAGAGCTCAGGACAAGCCTTTACCCGGTATTTCCGATGAGTTTAATAACCCGAATTATACGCAAAACAATAACTACAGAGATTATAACCGGGATACAGCCGATTATGTCCGCAACGCAAATGACTATTCCTATCAAACTAAAAGTCCTTTAAAAGGGACTATCTCTACAGTGCCGGTTGGTACAGCTTTTCAGGTCATTTCAAATACAAATATTACCACCCGGAGAAACAGGGTAGGGGAAATTTTCACAGCAACCCTTAATCATCCTATATCAGTTGACGGAAATATAATTGTCCCGGCCGGAAGCGAAGTGGTTGGCCAGATTACATATATTGAAGATGCCGGACGTATTGGTAAAAACGCCAAGATGGAAGTTAAATTCACCAGTATAAAACCCCCTTATGCTTCAAGAATTCCAATCATGGGTAAAATCCTTACTCAGGACAATACAGGGATATTAAAAGGCGGAACACTTAAAAACCAGCTGGTAAAAGGCGTTAAAACAGAAGCTATAGCCACAGCAGGAGGGACTATTATCGGTACCGGAATAGGTGCCCTGGCAGGAAGCGCCGGGACAGGAGCGGCTATTGGCGCAACCAGCGGAGGAATCCTGGGGCTTGGATGGATTGTCTGGAGAAAAGGCAAGGAAGTTAAACTCCCTATCGGGACAAAGATGGTTGTTATGCTTGAACAGCCCTTTGATGTCAGCAAATAACATTAATTAATTTGAGTCGCTTTTTAAGCGCTCTGGTAGTATCCCGATATCATGTTGATAACTCCGAAATGTCATTCCTAGTCAGTATTCAATTATTGCGGGTTTTAAAAAAATTTTATGGAGCAATCGATAATTTCATGCTAAATTTATAGGGGAAATTTTTTTGAGGAATAGAGGCGTGTACGACGTAGCAATAATTGGGGCGGGACCTGCGGGGATTTTTTCTGCTCTGGAAATAACCAGGTTAAAACCGGATTGGAAAATAGCAGTATTCGAAAAAGGACCGGAAATAAGCAAAAGGAAATGCCTTGTAAGAGAAGGACAAAAGTGCCCCCCCTGTAAAATTTGCAATCTGCTTTGCGGATGGGGCGGCGCAGGCGCGTTTAGCGACGGGAAGCTTACTCTTGCAAGCGAAGTTGGCGGGCGGCTGCATGAATTTATGCCCAGGTCAAACGTTAATGATTTGATTTCTTATACTGATAAAATTTATCTTGAACATGGGGCTAATGACGTTGTTCATGGCACTAATGACAACTATGTTTCAGATATTGCAAGACGGGCAAAGCTTGCGGAATTAAAGCTGATCCATTCCCCGATACGTCATCTCGGCTCAGACAGGGCATTATCAGTCTTGAAAAACATGTATGACAGCCTGAAAAATAAGGTTGAGTTTTATCCCAAGGAAATGGCTGAGTCCCTGATAATAGAAGACGGCAGGATTAAAGGGTTTACCACTAAAAAAGGAAAAACCATTAACGCAAAATATGTAATTGCCAGTCCCGGCAGGGAAGGCGCTGACTGGATTACCGGTGAGTTTAAAAAACACGGTATCGGTTTTGAAAATAATGCTGTAGATATAGGGGTCAGGGTAGAGTTGCCCGCATCGATAATGGAAGAGCTTACCAGCAAGCTCTATGAGGTCAAGCTGGTCTATAACGCCCCCAGTTTTGGGGATGATGTCAGGACTTTTTGCATGAACCCTTACGGCGAGGTTGTCTGCGAAAATTACGAGGGCATAACCACGGTTAACGGTCACAGCTACGGGGAAAAGAAAACTGAATATACCAATTTTGCACTGCTGGTGAGCAACAGGTTTACCGAACCCTTTAAAGAGCCTATCGCATACGGACAACACATTGCAAGGCTGGCGAATATGCTTGCCGGCGGCGTTCTTGTGCAAAGATACGGTGATCTCTTACAGGGAAGACGCTCAACCCCGGCTAAGATTGCTGACGGGACAGTTGTTCCTACCTTTAAAGACGCTGTTCCCGGGGATTTAAGCCTTGTGCTCCCTTACAGGCATCTTACAAACATTGTCGAGATGATAGAAGCTCTTGATAAAATAGCTCCTGGCGTGGCTTCCAGATATACCCTGCTTTATGGTATAGAGGTCAAGTTCTACAGCTCAAGGATTGTGCTGTCTAATGAGCTTGAAACAGAGGGGGTTAAAAACCTTTTCGCAATAGGCGACGGGGCAGGAGTTACCAGAGGACTTATCCAGGCCTCAGCTTCAGGCGTTCACGCGGCTAAAGTCATTTGCTCCAGGTAGAGTTTTCCACCTTTCTTTCGCTGTTTCTTGTTTATCATAAAGTTCGCTAGCAAAATCATGGAGCGCTTGTTGTACTCTTTCACTGCGTCTGGGGTTTTTCGCATATGCAGATATATTTTGTTGTTCAAGACGCTGCGCTTCATTTATTAACATTCTAGCTTCATTTCCCGTTGCAAAATAAGGGCCTGCTGCAAAAGTTGTATCGTCATCTGTTAATTTTCTTTCTTGTTTAATCTTGTTTAATTTTTTCAATTCTTCTTTCTTCTGCCCGTTCATGCTCTTCTCGTGCGGCTTTGTCATTTCTTCTACAATAAATTGCCGAGAAGGGAATTCCGGTTTGATTTTGGAAGTTTAGTGGCGAAATATACATTTTTTTTTACCTTAAAATTGTTTTTTTGAAGTTTTCAAATAAATTAAAACATGAAAAGATTAAAAATTGCTAGTATATCATAATCACTTATGCCAAAAAGGTTTAAATTTTAGAAAGTAAAGCGCTTTTGTTTTTACAAAACAGACGGTTTCATGTTAGGGTTAATTTATAATTCTTGCATTAAATAAGAAAAAGTAATGGGATTTTTAATAAGAAATATCGAACCCCTGGATAATAAGGCAGCTGCTAATGTTATTCGTGGTGTACTTGCGGAATTCGGTTGTGTCGGACCGGGTTTTGCCTGTAATGACCATGAGACTGATGATCTTTATTCGGCTTACCTGGACGATAGAGCTAAGTTTTGGGTTATTGCCGATGGCGAAACTTCAAAAATTGTTGGCTGCGGGGGATTTTCCCAATTAAAAAACAGTGATCCCGCTGAAAAAATTTGTGAGCTGCAAAAATATTATATATTTCCTGAAGCAAGGGGATTCGGGTTGGGAAAACAGCTTTTAACAACGGCGATAAAGGAAGCTAAAATTTGCGGATATAAAAGTATGTATCTTGAGAGTGTTCCGCAATTAAAAAAAGCTTTAACCCTATATGAAAAATTCGGGTTTGAAATGATCGATCACCCACTGGGCGACACAGGTCATAATAAAAATTGTTCTATCTTTATGCTGCTGAAACTATGAAGCAATTTATGTTGTATATTAAGGAGTAAACAATAAAAACTTAAGTGTTTTTAAAATTTTCAAAAATATTCCTTATTAAATTTTTTCGGTCGGTCGCTCGACCGAAGGGAGGGAAGCGAGAGCAAAGAAAAAATTGGGTGGAGGGAGAATGAATTTTTGAAAATTTTACATAAGAATTTTTTGTTTCTTCCTTAATTTTCTTCTACTATATCCACTATTAATTCACCATAAACGTCAACAGCGCCGGTTGTTTCTTCTATTAAATATTTAAGGTCTTTATCCTTAGCCAGTTCTTCTTCTATTTTTTCCTGGGCTTTGTCATAGTCGTTAAATTCGCCAATTAATGTTCTTGAACCAAAACCTTTTTCTTTCTTAATATAAACGTGGTACATATTTCCTCCTTTTTAATAGTCATAGTATAAAGATATACTAAAAGTCCCGATTTGAAAACATCCGGGCTTTTAACAGAAGAGCCGGATTAAAGGGGGATGATTCTCTATAATAATTAAAATCCTGAAGCCTGTCCCGGGGAGACGCCTGGCGTCAACGTGGGGACGGCAATCTGTTAAACGGCTCTTTAAAGCCTAAATTTAACATCAATTCGTAGCCTTACTTTGCTATTAAGTAGGTAAGAAAAAATGAAATTAGCTTATTGCAGTGCATTTAAGCGGGAACAGAACCCTTGTTAACATGCCTTGTCAGTCTTGATTTTTTCCTGGCGGCGGTGTTTTTGTGCATAACGCCTTTGGATACCGCTTTATCAATTACGCTATAAGCCCTGTTAACGGCTGTTTTTAATTTTTCTTCCTCAACATCATTTTTTATGGATTCATATACTTTTTTAATTGATGTTTTTACGGCAGATTTAACTGCAACATTATGCTGTCTATTCCGCTCGGATGTTTTTACTCTTTTTTTTGCTGATTTGATGTTTGGCAAGTTTTTTCTCCTTTTAATTATCCTTTCCTTTGCGTGTTTTTTAACTCAGCTTGAACGGGAATTTTTGGGAATTCAAATTGAATTATATAACATAAATATCGGCTGTAAACAAAGAAAGCTTAATAATAAACATCAAACTGTTAAAAGAAATTTACACTTGAGGCCATTGCATGACTTAAAAAATCAGTTTTTTTCCTGTTATGCATCAGTCTCGCTTTTGGATTTTGCCGCAGGATTTACTTCTACTTAAGCATTGGCAAGGATTTTGCAAATGTTGCATACGGAAGCCCTGCAAACCGGGCTCTTTCTTTTTTAAAAATGCTGGCATCGTTTATTTTTTTGAAATATAATTTTATACTGTCAAAATGTAAACTGGAACAGAATTGTTATAAATTTTATCTGGTAAGGGTAAAAAAAAGAACCATAATATAAAAAACTTAAGCTATTACAGGTTTAAGACGTGTAGGTACAATAATTGTATAATTATAAAAGGAGAAAAAAATGTCAAAAAATACTTTTACAGCGAAGAAAAGAGATAATTCGCAAAACCCGAGACAGCTTAGAAGAAACGGGAAAATTCCTGCAACACTTTATGGAAAGGATTCGGAATCCCTTTCCCTTGAGATTGACGCCAGGGAGTTCACAAGTGCTTATAAGCTTGATAAAAACGCAATTTTTGCCATAAAAATAGGTAAGGATTCATTTGATTCAATTGTAAAAAAAGTACAGACCAAAAATGTAAAAGATGATATCCTGAACGTGGAATTCCAGAAAATCAGGAGCGATGCCGCGATTAAAATGGTAATTCCCGTTGAAATAACGGGTGAATCCCCTGCAGTGAAAGCAGGCGGCAACCTGATAACAAGCTTAACCGAAATAGAAGTGGAATGTCTTCCTAAAGACATCCCTTCAGAGATTAAGATTGATATCTCAAGTATAGAAAACCTTGATGAATCAATAACAATAGGAGATGTAAAATATCCTGCCGGAGTTAAACCTACAGGCTCGGAAGATACTGTAGTATTAAGGATATCTTCACCGGAAGCAGAAGTCTCTGAGGAAGGCGCGGCTGAAGAAGTTTCTGAAGCGGCAGCCGCAGAGGAAAAGGGAGAAGAGTAGGAATTACGTCCTTATCCGGAAGGCGGCGGTTTTTACCGGGAATGCTCATAGAATAACTGCCGGACGGATTAAACTTAAAAGGGAAAAATTGATGATTTGTCCTCGATGTAAGGAAAAAAACTCAGCGGAAACCATAACCTGTCAGAGCTGTGGGCTTAAGCTGAAAACGATATGCCCGAGGTGTAAAGAACCTAATAAACTAGGCCAGGCCAGGTGTACAAGTTGTAATTTGATACTTATACGGCATTGCCCGCAATGTAAGGCTGCTAATTTTCCCAATGTAAAAAACTGTAGGAAATGCGGGGCTGAAATACGAAAAAAACCTCCCGGACAGGGCAAACCGCAACTTGAAAAAATCAAAAAAACAACAAAACCGGTACAAACCGGAGTTCAGCAGCCTGAGCAAAAACCTCCCCTGAAAGAAAAACCGATGGAAAAAACTGACGCGGTCCAGAAGGTTTCAAAAACTGAGCAGGTTGTACAAAAAGAGGTTTCAGCCAAAAAGGAAACCGAGGCAGGAAAAGAACCTCCTTTGCAACAACAACCCCCTCCGCAGGAAGCTCAAAGTCCCCAGCCTGAGAAGGAGCAAAAGTTTTCCCAGGATAACTTTAAAAAAGAATTTTCTCGCAATGAAGCATCAGTTTTTTTGAAAGAAATTTTAACCAAATCACAAAAGGGATTTGTAATAGGGCTTTGTTCCCCGGGAGGTTTGGGGAAATCCACTATTACCTCTTCATTAACGGGAAATATAAAGGAAAAACCTTTTATATGGACTGTAGGTCAGTGCGAACCAACTCAAAACAACCATCCCTACGCCTTTTTTAGGGATTTAATGTGCAATCTCTTTGGAATCCCCATTATTAACAAAGGTGATGAAGAGTTAAAAAAATCACTTAAAAAAATATTTGAAACTAATTTAGAAATAACAGATATGCAAACTTTAAACGTTATCGGCAAAATTATTTTTAACGATTTTGCCGATAACAAGGAAACAATTGAGGAAAACCGGTCTGAGATTAACGAGTCAATAAAAAAAGTATTTTTTACTCTCGGCGCTAAAAACCCGGTTGTTATGATTGTAGAAGACTTTGAATTTATAGACAGGGCTTCTTTTGAGTGTATAAAATACCTGCTGAAAAATGGCTTTATTGATTCTGCGAACTTCCTGATAGTAAACCATACAAACAATACAAACCTTACAAAGTTCTTCCCTGATGAAATTTCATCAAAGCAGTTCCTGTTGGTTCAGCTTAATTTTTTAACCAACGATGAACTGAACAATGTAATTCTCAGCATGATGAATAACAATAACGTTTTACCTGAACATTTAAAACATAAGATATTCAGGCAGTCAAAGGGGTTGCCCATATATGTAGAACAGGCTTTATGGTATCTTTTCCAGCTAGGCGCAATTTATTCTGACGGTAAAACCTTAAGCTTCAACAACCAGTTTAAGGATACTGAAATTATTCCTGATATATCCGAGCTGCTTAATCACCGGCTGGAAATGATTGAAAAAATATCTCCCGAGGCTGAAAAAGTTATATTTGCTTCCGCAGCAAGCGGATTCAAGTTTGCTCCCGATTTAATCCAGCCTGTAGTTGAAATAGAAACGCAAAAAATGCAGGAAATTCTTCAGTTCCTTGTAAACAACGGTATTTTTACCGTAATTAACCAGCATACTTTTTCCTTTAAACACATTTACTTATGGCAAGTCACCTTGCAAAGGGCTATAAGCGAAGGAAAGCTCAGCGAGGTCAGTTCTAGAATGATTTCATTTATTGAGGACAATAAAATACCGCTCAGCAGCATTTTCCTTGCCAGGCTGGCCGAATATGTGGGCAATAATGAAAATATGACTTACTACTATAACAATGCCGCCCAGGAATCACTTTTTCTGGGGGATAGAATCACATATACCGACAACCTGGTTAAATTATACGAAAGAATGACCGGTTCTGAGCTGGAATCGGAGGAAAAAGAGTCTGCAAAGCTTAAAATTAGCGAGCAGATAGGCAAAGTTAACTATGAATCAAATCCATCCACCGCAATAAAATATCTTTCGGCAACAATGGAAAAATATGAGCAGGAAAAAAACAATGTAAAGCTAATTGAATTATCCGGATATTTATCAAGAAGTTATGAATTAATGGGAAATTACACAGGATCGCTTGAATGTGCGGAAAAAGCGGCCCTGCTTACCAAAAAACCTGAAAATTCCCTTGAAGTGCTGCTGTTGTCTTTTCCTAAAGTTGACGCGATTTTTAACCTGGGCAGGCTGCAGGAAGTTATAATCACGATTCAGGAAGATTTCCTGCCTGCTTTGACCAAAGCTATTTCCAGGCAGGAAACCCTATCCGGGCTGACTATTGAAGATTTAAAAACAATGGAATACGAGGCTGAATATACACTTGCCAGGGCTTTTATTTTCCAGGGGAACAAGCAGGCGGTTGACGTTTTAAACAAAATTTACGCCAGGGCTGAAAAGGAAAATTTACCGGAATACCAGCTCAAGGCTGCGTTAGGACAGGCATTATTTTCAATAATCCAGGGTAACCATAAATTATGTAGAAATATATTGCTCGAAATCGAAGAAAAAGGGCTTTCCGTCGATCAATTCCCGGAAGTAGGCTTAGACAAGTTGTTTATCGTTATTCTTAATAATATGGTCTTGGAAAACTTTGAACAGGCCAGAAATATCTGCTATTCTGCCCTATCAATAGCTAAAGACAGCAGGAATTATAACTATTTCTCTCTTTTAAAAATTTTAAGCGGTTATTTTTACCAGCATTTCCAGTATTACAATAATGCCGGTACTATCTATAAAGAAACAGCAAATTACTGCTCAGAAACTAAGCTGGCCCTGGGAGCTTTATATGCCTGGTATTTTGCCGCAGTAGCGGAATTCCAGACAGGAAACCCGGATAAAGCCCAGGAGATTGCGGATAAAGCTCTGGATGTATCTCAAAAACCAAATATTAATAATTTCATAACTACAATACTTTTAACAAGGTTACTTGCTGAGATAAAGATAATTAGAGGTGATCTTGAAAGTGCCCAAATAAATATAGAAAGCATTTTAACGCTTGCGGAAAGCAATGATTTACACTACCTGCTTATTGAACTTTATATTACACTGGGGAAAATTTACCAGGAAAGCGCTTCTGTAAACAAGGAAAACAGTAGTGTCAAATGTAGTTCTGCCTACCGTTCTTACTCAAAAGCTTATGGAATTGCTGAAAAACTTGAAAATGAGTACCTGTTGCAAAAAATTGAGAAAATAATTACCAACTTAAATACTTTTTGTAAGCTGTCAGGCATAACAGTGGAAAAACAATAATCCGGGAAGAAATTTTTGAAAAATTCTTGTTAGTTAACCCCAATGACGGGTTAGCTAAAAACTAGTTATAAATTTTGGTATTGGTTAAATAAGGAAGAAACAAAAAATTCTTATGTAAAATTTTCAAAAATATTCCTTATTAAATTTTTTCGGTCGAGCGACCGACCGAAGGGAGGGAAGCGAG
>JANQIY010000153.1 GCA_028281965.1 Candidatus Gastranaerophilales bacterium | reverse complement strand
CAGTTATATCATGGCTTATCATGATTCAAAACCCTGAATTCATGGCCTATTCTGCTTTTGCATGTTTAAAATTCTAAAACTTACATATATAGATAATATGCGGGCATCTAATGATACTATTTTGCATTGCACTTAGTGCCTAACCTGAATTACCGGTTAGCTAAAACCAATGATGTAATTGATAAAAATTCCTTTATTTATATCGACTGTCGGCGGATTATGTAATCTGTACAGCAAGACAGCCAGAGAATTGTTAAGAAACTCTCAGACGGCCTCCTGGGCCCTGGTTTATGCACTGTTTTTGTTTAATATCGCCATAGCGTGTCCCCTGGCGTTAAAACCAGGATCAAGTACGTTAAAAGGATGAGAGCCGATTTTTGCGTAACCCTCGGGAACTGTCGTTCCGGGCATAGGCACTACAGGAGCAGTACTTGCAAAATTATTCGTACCTGCTACCCCAAAGGCATTAGAAGATTTTTCCGGTATGTCTGAAAATCTTGACACTTTACAACCCCTTAAGTTTGCTTCCTTTATATATAAAGTTAATTTTGCCGGCATTCATGCCAGTTTTTGGGCTATGAATTTACATATTTAAACAATTGGTTGGTTTATAATGTTTTCTATGAGTGAGAAAATAGCCGGAATAGATATCGGAGGGACAAAGATAAACTTCGCCTGCGTAGAAGGCGAAGAGCCTGGCTGTGATGTAATTTCCCTGAAAACACCCGGTACGTCACGGGGAATTCTTGATGCTTTTTACGATGGGGTTGGGCAGTTGATTGCTAAACATGGCATAAAAGCCATAGGCATTGCAACAGCAGGTACGGTTGACCTGGAAAATTCCAGGGTCACAGGCTCAACCGGCAATTTACCTGCCGGGTACAGCGGTTTAGAGCTTAAAAAAACCCTGGAGGAAAAGTTTAACATCCCCGTTTTAGTGGAAAACGACGCTAATGCCGCGGCTTACGCCGAGTTTAAGGCTGGCAGCGCAAAAGGTCATTTAAACACCATAACAATAACCCTGGGAACCGGTATAGGCGGCGGAATTATCGCCAACGGCAAGCTAATACGGGGCCGTTCCGGGGCAGGCGCTGAAATCGGACATATACCGATGACTCCTGAAAAGAAAAGGAAATGTACCTGCGGAGCCTGGGACTGCTGGGAAGCGTACGCTTCCGGCACCGGATACGCCTTAAACGCACGGGAATTGGCCAGGAAAATCCCTGTTAACAATAGAAAAGGAGTTTTAAAAGATAAAAATATTGATGAATTGACTACTTATGACGTAATCTCAGGGCTTAACAACAACGATAAGTTCGCTGTAGAGGTTCATAACCTGTGGGAGGAATATTTATCAATGGGAATAGCCTCCCTGATGAACGTATTTGAGCCGGATAGCGTGGTCTTAAGCGGCGGAATGGCTAAATTTATCAATTATGACGCATTAAACGCTAAAATCCGGGAAAGGGTTGTCATAGCAGATACCCAGCTTGTCCCCGCAAAGTTTGAAAATTTTGCGGGACTGCTCGGCGCTGTTTATCTCGCCTCGGAAAAGTTTTTTAGGTAAAATTTCCTTTTATTGTGAACCTGAGAAATAATTAAGTTTTTGTTAATTTTTTAAAGATTGGCGAAAAGTTTTTATATTTTATGTAGTGTTAGAATCTTGAGTTGTGTAATAAACAGTATTAAACACAATTTTTTATAATTTATTTCTAAAAAATATTGTTTTTGTTAGCATTAGTAAGTATTTATTTGGAGGAAATTAAAAAAATGACAAAAACTTTAAACATCAGACCATTAGCTGACAGAGTCGTAATTAAAGTTGTTGAGGAGACAGAATCTACACCCGGTGGAATTATACTTCCTGACAGCGCAAGGGAAAAACCTCAAAAAGGAGAAGTCCTGGCAGTAGGTCCAGGAAAAACACTTGAGCAGGGATCAAGGGAAGAAATGGAAGTTAAAGAAGGAGATGTCGTACTTTACTCAAAATACGGCGGAACTGACATCAAAATTGATGACCAGGAATACAAAATTTTATCTGTGAGAGATATTTTAGCTGTACTTGAACAGTAGGAGTTTTTTAATACTGTTCATTTTTTTACGGTGTTAAGAAAAATGTAGGTGTTAAGAAAAATGTAATTGAATATAGGCAAATAAAGGAGTTAAGAAAAAATGGCAAAAAAAATAGTATTTAACGAGGAAGCCCGCAAATCCCTCGAAAAGGGAATTGACGCTGTAGCCAATGCAGTAAAGGTTACCATAGGCCCAAAAGGACGTAACGTTATTTTAGACAAAAAATACGGGTCTCCGCAAATTGTTAATGACGGAATTACCATAGCCAAGGAAATCGAACTTGAAGACGGGCTTGAAAACCTCGGCGCCCAGTTAGTAAGGGAAGTTTCCAGCAAGACAAACGACGTTGCAGGCGATGGAACTACAACAGCTGCGGTTTTAGCGCAATCAATCGTTAAAGAAGGACTTAAAAACGTAGCAGCAGGCGCAAACCCAATCGGGATCAAAAGAGGAATTGATAAAGCCGTTGCAATAGCGGTAGAGGAAATCAAAAAGAACGCAAAACAGATTGAAAATAAGGAATCCATAGCCCAGGTAGCTACAATTTCCGCCGGTAACGATTCCACAATAGGAAATCTTATAGCTGATGCTATGGATAAGGTTGGTAACGAAGGCGTTATCACAGTTGAAGAGTCAAAAACAACGGGAACGGAACTTAAAGTTGTAGAAGGCATGCAGTTTGATAAAGGGTATATAAGCCCATACTTTGTAACGGATACGGAGAGAATGGAATCAGTCCTTGAAGATTGTTTAGTACTTTGCGTAAACAAGAAAATTAACCTTGTATCTGACCTGGTTCCTATTCTTGAGCAGGTAGCAAGGGAAGGAAGGTCTATTTTACTAATCGCCGAGGATATTGAAGGCGAAGCGCTCGCTACACTTGTAGTTAACACTATGAGAAAAGTGTTAAGAGCGGTTGCAGTTAAAGCACCGGGATTCGGCGACAGAAGAAAAGCAATGCTTGAAGATATCGCTATTTTAACAGGCGGTGAAGTAATTACGGAAGAGCTTGGAATTAAACTCGAAAACGTAACTCTCCAGATGATGGGCAAAGCCCGCAGGGTAACTGTTTCTAAAGACAAAACAACGATCGTCGTAGGTGATGAAACAAAAGATAAAGTCGCGGAAAGAGTAAGGTTAATCAAACGTCAAATAGAGCAGTCCGACAGTGACTATGACAAAGAGAAGCTTCAGGAGCGCCTTGCCAAATTATCAGGCGGCGTCGCGGTGATTGAAGTCGGAGCTGCAACTGAGACCGAGTTAAAAGACAAAAAACTCAGGATTGAAGACGCTCTTAATGCAACAAGAGCTGCTATTGAGGAAGGTATTGTTTCAGGCGGCGGTGTTACGCTGGTTAAAGTTTCCAAAATGCTGCCATCAGCTATAAATGATATCCAGGGTGACGAAAGAACCGGAGCTGATATTCTTATAAGGGCTCTTGACGCTCCTGTAAGACAAATTGCCGATAACGCGGGTTCTTTAGGCGAAGTGGTCGCCGAAAGGTTAAGGGAACTCCTTGATAAAGACCAGAATATCGGTTATGACGCCCAGAAAAACGAGTATGTAGATATGATTAAACAGGGTATTGTTGACCCTGCAAAAGTAACAAGGTCAGCTCTTGAAAATGCCGCATCAATCGCTTCTATGATTTTAACCACAGAAGCAGCTATAGTAGACATTCCCGAGGAAAAAGGCGGCGAGGCAGGAATGCCTGCAGGCGCAGGAATGCCGGGCATGGGCATGATGTAGTAATAACTTAAAATTAACAAAAAGGCCTGTCTTTTAGGCAGGTTTTTTTTGTGCAAAATATTAGTTAAGTGTCACCCTGAACCGGGGGAAATTGCCTTGATTTGCGTGTAATGCGAAAAGCCTTACCGGTTTTGAATACTTTAACTCCTCGATTATAGCAGTCAGCCAGCGGTTCAGGATGACTCTTAAAAAAGGTATTGAAAAATTTTTTTAAAACTTTTGAGGCAGCTCCTGAGAATTTTTTCTTTATTCTTTAAGAATTCATTTCTCGACTTTTTAAAGGAAAATTTTCTAAAACTGTTTATAAATACTGTTTTGGGCTGTAGGATAAAGTTTATGGGTTAAGTAAGAGGAGTTTAAGATGCTTGGAACAGACTGTCCTTTTTCTCAAAAAGAATGCAACCCGGGTTGTGCCTTGTTTAACACAATTGTACAGCAGTGCAACATCAATATAATTGCAGACCGTCTCTTGAAAATTTCAGAAAATATTCGAGATATCGAGGAAAACAGGGAAAAGCATTAATAAAACCCAGACCGCATTTAAACAAAAAAGGCTTCATTTTAAAGCCTTTTTTTATAATATTTAAAGGCAAATTCTTTTTTCAGAAGTTTTAAATAATTAGAGTTCAAATTTTATTAAAATTAAGAATTTAAAATGTTAAGAGTTACAGGGCATATAGGCGTAAGCACAAATTTTTCAGAGAACAGTAAGGCAGCACAGGCAACTTCTTTAAAGCAGGGAATTTCCAGTACATCCTTAAAAAGCTTAAATAACCCGGGTTTATTAAAAGTTTACTTTGCAGGAAAAAGCCCTCCTGAAAAGGATAAAAGCAAACCCGGCTGGCGCAAACCTACTAAAAACTTAATTGATGAGATACTTAGGACAAGAAAAATGAAAACGCAAGACGTCTTAGAAAACAAAATCCTTTATGATTTGAAGGGATATGACCTTAGTGAAAGAGATCTCAACAATATAAAATTGCCACCAAAAGCCAACCTGGAAAAAGCCGACCTGAGAGGAGCCCACCTGGAAAACGCCGACCTGCCAGGAGTCCTCCTGACAGAAGCTGACCTGACAGAAGCCTACCTGATAGAAGCCAACCTGCCAGGAGCCCGCCTGATAAAAGCCAACCTGACAGGAGCCCACCTGGAGAACGCCCGCCTGACAAAAGCCCACCTGATAAAAGCCGACCTGACAGAAGCCTACCTGGAGAACGCCCGCCTGACAGAAGCCCGCCTGGAAAAAGCCAACCTGACAGAAGCTCACCTGGAGAACGCCCGCCTGATAAAAGCCCACCTGGAAAAAGCCAACCTGACAGAAGCCCATCTGGAAAACGCCCACCTGGAAAACGCCCGCCTGGAAAAAGCCAACCTGACAGAAGCTCACCTGGAGAACGCCCGCTTGATAAAAGCCCACCTGGAAAAAGCCAACCTGAGAGGAGCCCACCTGGAAAACGCCCGCCTAATAGAAGCCCACCTGATAAAAGCCGACCTGAGAGGAGCCCACCTGGAAAACGCCCACCTGGAAAAAGCCGACCTGAGAGGAGCCCACCTGGAAAACGCCCGCCTGGAAAACGCCGACCTAACAAACGCCCATCTGACAGGAGTCAATTTGGATGGAGCCAAATATGACGCTAAAACCAAATTTACTGTTGGAACAAGAGATATGACAGGTGAACAATTACATAAATTAGGGGAATATGTCGTTAACGAGCTTTTCCCGGGTATGGTCTATGTTCAAGACTAGAAAAATTGGGACTGATAATTAACTCGAATCTCTAATTGCATAGTCATATCCTGGCTTTTGGCTAATTAGAGATTGAGGTTAATTAAATTTACACGGGAAAAAGGCTCTGTTTCAGGGCCTTTTTTTGTAAACTTTTTGTAATATTGTAATATTTAAAGGTAAATTTTTTTTTCAGGAACTTTAGATAATTAGAGTTCAAATTTTATTGAAAGGAAAAATTTAAAATGTTAAGAGTTACAGGACACACAGGTGTAAACACAAATTTTTCAGAAAACAGCAAGGCAGCACAGGCAACTTCTTTAAACCAGGGAATTTCCAGTAAATCCCTAAAAAGCGTAAATAACCCGGGTTTATTAAAAGTTTACTTTGCAGGAATTGAAACCCCTTTTGATCCGGGTAAAAATAAACCACCAGGCTGGCGTGGCTACCCTTCTCCAGAACTGTCTAATACTATAACTAAGACCAGAAAAATGAAAAGGGAAGACGTCTTAAAAGACAAAACCCTTTATGATTTGAAGGGATATGACCTTAGTGAAAGAGATCTCAATAATATAAAATTGTCATATAAAGCCGACCTGACAAGAGCCGACCTGACAAACGCCAACCTGACGGGAGCCGATCTGATGGGAGCCAACCTGACGAGAGCCGATCTGACAAACGCCAACCTGACGGGGGAAGCCAATCTGATGGGAGCCAACCTGACGAGAGCCGATCTGACAAACGCCAACCTGACGGAGGAAGCCAATCTGACACTAGCCAACCTGACGGGAGCCGATCTGATAGGAGCCAACCTGACGGGAGCCGATCTGATAGGAGCCAACCTGACGGGAGCCAACCTGACAGGAGCCGACCTGACAAACGCCAAATTGGATCGAGCCAAATATGACGCTAAAACCCAATTTACTATTGGAGCAAAAATTATTACAGGGGAAGAATTACATGAATTAGGGGAAGACTTCGTTAACAAGTTTTTCCCGGGCATGGTCTATGTTAAAGACGAAGAAAGTCAGGACTGATAATTAAATTTACACGGGAAAAAGGCTCTGTTTCAGGGCCTTTTTTAAGTACCGGCCGGTATGGGAATTCTCGTTATCCGCAACAGTCCCAGGTGTTCCAAGGGCTGTGATTTCCCCGCCTGCATTGCCGCCCTCCGGGCCCAGGTCTATTACCCAGTCGGAAACCTTGATTATATCCATATTATGCTCGATAATCACCACGGTATTACCGGTATCTACCAGCTTATTCAGGATTTCGACCAGCTTTGAGAGGTCATGCCAGTGCAGCCCTACGGAAGGCTCATCAAGAAGGTACAGGGTCTTTCCGGTACTGCGTTTGTTCAGCTCAGAAGCCAGTTTTACCCTCTGGGCTTCCCCGCCGGAAAGCGTGGTTGCGCTCTGGCCGAGTTTTATGTAATCAAGCCCCACATCATGAAGGGTTTTTAGCCGGGAAGCGATCTTTGGTATGTTTTTAAAGAACTCATACGCTTCCTCCACGGTCATATTCAGCACGTCCGAGACGGATTTGCCCTTATATTTAACCTCAAGGGTTTCCCTGTTGTACCTTGCGCCCTTGCACACCTCGCAGGGGACGTACACGTCAGGCAGGAAGTTCATTTCTATCTTGATAATCCCGTCTCCCTTACAAGCCTCGCACCTTCCGCCTTTCACGTTGAAGCTGAACCTGCCCTGCTGGTAGCCCCTTGTCTTTGCCTCGTTTGTCATCGCAAACAGCGCCCGGATATGGTCAAAAGTACCGGTATAAGTGGCGGGGTTACTTCTTGGCGTCCTGCCTATGGGGCTCTGGTCTATGTCTATGATTTTATCTACATGCTCAAGCCCGGTTATTTCCCTGACTCCCTGCGGTTTTGGCGTGTTCCTGCCGAGATGGTGTTTTAAATAAGGCTGCAGTATGTCGAAAATCAACGAGGATTTGCCTGAGCCGCTGACCCCCGTGATGGAAACGAACTTGCCCAGCGGGATTTCCACGTTGAGGTTTTTCAGGTTGTTTTTATGGGCATTGATGATTTCAATTTTTTTGCCTGTCCCTTCACGCCTGGTATCCGGGATTTTAATTGATTTTGCCCCTCTTAAATACTGTCCTGTAAGGGAATTTCTCTCCTCTTCCACGTCAAAAGGCGCGCCCTGGGCCACGATTTTTCCGCCATGGTCTCCTGCTTTCGGGCCTATATCCACTACCCAGTCGGCTTTTCTTATTATTTCCTCGTCATGTTCTACTACTATAAGAGTGTTTCCGAGGTTTCTAAGACGCAAAAGCGTGTTCAGGAGCTGTTCGTTATTTAGCTGGTGAAGCCCGATGCTTGGCTCGTCAAGCACGTACAGCACACCGGTGAGTCCCGATCCTATCTGCGTGGCCAGCCTTATCCTCTGGGCTTCCCCGCCGGAAAGCGTTCCGGCCATCCTGCCCAGTGTCAGGTAGTTTAATCCCACATCCAGCAGGAACTTCAGCCGTTCCCTTATTTCAGGCAGAAGCTGTTTTACAATCGACATCTGGTATTCAGAGAGCGATAAAAACAGTCCTGAAATGAATTCATAAGCCTCGCTAACCGACATATCGCAGACATCGGCAATTGATTTGCCCCGGACTTTTACTGCCAGCTGGAAGGGTTTTAGCCTTTTTCCCTTACACTGCGGGCATTCTATAAAATCCATGTACTTTTCAATTTCTTCTCTTACCCTGTCCGAATTAGACTCCTGGTAACGCCGTTTTAAAGAGGGAATAATACCTTCATACCGGGATTTATAGGACTTCCTGAACCTTCTTTTAAAATCATCGTGCGACAGCTTTAAATACTCTCCGTTACTGCCGTAAAGTATTATATTGCGGTGTTCTTCAGGAAGCTGTTCAAAGGGGGTATCCATATCAATCAGGTAATGGTTTGCTACAGAGGATAAAATATCCTGGTAATAAGGGTTTCCTGTTCTTGCCCAGGGGTAAATCGCTCCCTGTTTCAGGGATTTTCGCTCATCCGGCACTATCAGGCCGGGGCTGATTTCCATATGAGCCCCTATCCCGCTGCAATATGAGCATGCGCCGTATGGGCTGTTAAAGCTGAACATCCTGGGTGATAATTCGTCAAAACTCAGCTCGCAGTCCGGGCAGGAGAGCTTCTCCGAGAAGATTATCTCTTTATCGCCTATTAAATCCACGATAACCAGTCCTTCGGATTTTTTTAAAGCCGCCTGCGTGCTTTCCGCAATCCTGGCGCGCGCTGATTCCTTGACGATTATCCTGTCCAGGATTACTTCTATATCGTGTTTTTTAGTCTTTGCAATTTTTATATCATCTTCGTCAAGGTTGTAGACTTCTCCGTCAACCCTCACCCTGATAAAGCCTTCCTGTCTGAGTTCGCTGAAAAGCCCCGTGTATTCGCCTTTTCTCCCCCGGACAAGCGGGGATAAAACCTGGATTTTCGTGCCTTCCGGCAGGTTTAATATGCTGTTTACTATCTGGTCAAGTGTCTGGGGCTTGATAACCTTTCCGCATTCCGGACAATGCGGAGTCCCTACCCTTGCGAACAGAAGCCTTAAGTGGTCATAGATTTCCGTTACGGTTCCTACAGTTGAGCGGGGATTGTTTGAGGTTGACTTCTGGTCAATCGAAATTGCCGGGCTCAGGCCTTCTATGCTTTCCACGTCAGGTTTGTCCAGCTGGCCCAGAAACTGCCTGGCGTATGCGCTAAGGCTTTCTATATACCTTCTTTGCCCTTCGGCAAATATAGTATCAAACGCAAGAGAGCTTTTACCTGACCCGCTCACCCCCGTAAACACTACCAGCTGGTCTTTAGGTATGGACAGGCTTACATTTTTAAGGTTATGCTGGTTTGCTCCCCGGACAACGATATTTTCGTTTTTCATTTTCTATCAATGCTGATTACGTACTCTTAGTCTGTATTATTATATAAATAAACCTGAATTGACAATTAAAGAATTTTTTCCGCTGTCCTTAGTTTTATAAATTTTAGAAATTTGTATTGCCCGCCTGTAGCCTTATTTTTACTCTGAAAAGTACTTATACTTAAATGAGTTTACTTATAAATATAAATTTGCTTGGCTTAGTTATTAAAAAGTTATGAAAAGACTATTTATTCCGGGAATTAAATTAATTAACAGGCTAAAATACCCTCAAAGATTTGCAATGATAAGTATTCTGGTTTTTTCCCTTATAGCCGTTCTGATGCTGGTTCTTATATGGGAAATGACGGAAGAAGTTAAGCTTATGAAAGAACAAAAAAGGGGAATAGTTTATATTAATCCCGTAAAAAATATTTTGCACGGTATCGAAGAGCATAGAGCCCTGCTAAAAGTCTTCTTAATACTGGATTTAAAAGGTAATACCGAAATAAAACAAGAGCTGAAAAAAGAAATTATCGAGTTGGAATCCTCGATAATTAACGACTTAAAGGCTTTAGAAAAAATTAACCGACAGGATAATGATGATTTCCGGCTTTCCGAAAATATTGAAGCTGTTTCCAGAAAATGGAAAACCCTTATAAAAAATTCCGGTCAATTGTCTGATGAAGAATTTTTTCACATGCAAAATATTATTTCTAAGGAACTCTATAATTTAATTGTAAAAATCGGCGATAAATCATATCTTACGCTTTCTCCAAAGCTCCATTCTTTTTACCTGTCGCATTCCATAATCCGCAGTATGCCCTTACTTACCTGCAAAATAGGGGAAATTAGCTGTATTGGCTCTCTTGCCCTCGCTAAAAACCAAATTTCAGAGGAGCAAAAAATACAGCTGAGAGTTTATATCAATTCCCTGAAATTTACTCTGGAAAGCATTAATGAGATTTCTGAAAAATTTCTTCAGGATAAAAAGGAATTTCAGTCAAGGTTTAAAACTCATATGTCCGGGTTAAACAATAACATTCAGGCCTTGCTTGATGAAACCCATAAAAACTTTATAAAGACCCCTTCTGCGGGGTCCGACTTGAAGACCTTTCTTTTCAGGAGTTCGGAAGCCATTCATGCCATTTCCAACCTGTACCAGCTGGAAATGGACATTCTTAAGGAACAACTGGATTTGGAAATTACACAAATAAATAAGACTGTCTTAATGATTATTTTCCTTGTCTTATTATTTTTAACAGTAATGGCCTATCTTTTAAGCTGTTTTACGATTTCAGTGGCTGAAGGGTTTAAGTACCTTAAGGATAAAACTTTACAGCTTACGGAAGAGGATTTGGATGAAAGAGCGGCTCTTTATACGGAAGATGAGTTAAAGGAGCTTTCTGATTCAATAACTAAAATGATTTTAAATTTTAAAAGCCTGTTAAAACGTGAAAAAACAATAAGAAACATTATCTTAAATTCCCTTGAGTCTGAGGATATAAAAAGCACATTAAGCACTATAGTTATGAACACGGCAAAATTGTTTAACGCTGACAGGTGCTTTTTTATAGAATATGACGCTGATAATGATGTTTTCTTGCCTGTAGAAAAACATAATTTATATATTGCATCATCTGATATCAGAAACTTAACAGGAATAGAGATTCCTTCCGATGAAATAAAGTCTGTTACGGATTTTATTTTCGGTCAAAAAAATGTTCTTGCGGTTGACGATGCAAAAAAATTGAACTTTTCAAAAAAACTTCAGGATTTAATGAACGGGGACAAAGTAAAGTCATTTATGGTAGCGCCGCTGTTTTATGCGGGAACCCCGGTGGGGCTTATGTTAGTGGAATCCATCAGAAAGTCTCATAAATATACGGAAGAAGACATCAAACTGATGGAGTCAATTTCTTATCAGTATTCTATCGTCATTCACCAGGCCAGGTTAATGGATCAGGTAAAGAAAAAGAGCCGGGAACTGGAAGTAAAGCTCCATAACGAGCAGGTGCTCAGGAAAATTACCGCTGAATCAAGCCTCTTGAAAGCACATGAGGAAGTTGACAATTACATTTTAAATGAGCTGATAAATATTTTTAAAGTAAAAAGGGTAGTACATCTCCACGTAAAGGAGCATTTACTGCAGTGGTACGGGAGAAAAGTCATGGGCAAGGAAATAGAGCTTTTGCAAGGACAGTGCTTTGTCCCAATAGATTCCGCAAACGAGATTATACCTTCACCTGATGAATTGTTGGTTATTAAAGATGTTGAAAAGGAAATTAAAAATGAATATCTTAAAAAATGTTTGGAAATAGAGCAAATTTTTTCCCTTATTGCTTATCCAACTTCAAAAAAGTTTGCGGGAAGAGAGGGGAGTGGAATTATAGAAATTACCATCATAGCAGATCCTAGTCCCAGAGATTGGACAGATGATGAAAAAAATTTTTTCCGGATTATAATGGACACTTTGTCGATAGTAACCCTGGAAACCATTCATAGGCGCGAGCTTGAGGAAGTAAGAAAAGCTTTCATCTCAACTTTAACTCATGACCTGAAAAGTCCTATAATTGCTGAGCAAAAAGCATTAGAGTTCTTAATCTCCGAAAAAGATAAGAATGTAAATGTTTTTGAATACCTGGAAGATATATACAATACCAATGAAGACCTTCTAAAGCTTATTAACAGCCTTTTATCCTCTTATCACTATGAGTCAGGAAAATGGAATCTCAATAAAACACCTGAAAATATGGAAGAATTAATAAAAAATGTGATAAAAATCATTACTCCTCTTATAAAAGAACATAATTCCATCATTTCTTGCGATATCCAGGAGGATATAGCCTTTGTTAACATTGACGCGATTGAAATAAAACGGGTACTTATGAACCTTATAAGCAATGCTATAAAACATAATGAAGAAGGCGTTGATGTATCAATTAAGGTTATAAAAAAGGAAGGTTCAATTCAGGTGTCGGTGAGTGACAATGGACAGGGAATTCCCGACAAGCTTCAGTCAAAAGTATTTCAGCAGTATCATACTCAAAAAGGCACAGTGGGTTCAGGCTTAGGCTTATATATTTCAAAACAAATTATAGACGCTCATAAAGGTAAGATATGGTTTGAATCAGAGGAAGGAAAAGGGACGACTTTTTACTTTACGCTTCCTTTGTAAGGCATTAAGCAGGGGGGGCGGGATTAAAATCCCGCCCCCCTTGCTGTATAGCGTTTTGAAAGAGCTCAAATCCAGCTATAAAAAATCCCCCGCGTTTTTTCATCAAACTTAATTTAACCGGGCACTACTACACTGACACATTAGTTTTATTGAATTACCTGTAATTACAGATTTGTCACCCTGTGCTTGACACGGGGTCTAAGCAACTTCGCTATAATACT
>JANQIY010000247.1 GCA_028281965.1 Candidatus Gastranaerophilales bacterium | reverse complement strand
TAAAGAATGCGAAGATTCTATGCTTGCTATTTATTCAACGGCTAAAATTGCACTGGAAAAACTTTCCAATGAAGGAGAGCTGGACGGCTTTCATACCGGGGGAATTTTGCGTTCCGCCAGGGTTCATAGCCAGGACGCATTTTACAAATTAAGTCATTACATTGAAAATGTTGAAAGCTCTGAAAAAGAATAACTCTCAAACTCCATGATAAATTATAGATATAGTTTTCTTAGACTGCTAATAGTTTATTTCCGCAAGTTTTTTATAAAGCTCTTTTTCTTTTTCTGAGGGATGTTCCGGGATAGTGATTTTAACTTTTGCGATATGATCGCCATATCCCCCTTCTTTTTTAGGCAGGCCCAAACCTTTAAGCCGCAGGGATTTACCGGACTGAGTCCCCGGGGGAATAGTGACCTTCACCATTCCATGAAGAGTTTTTGCCTGTGCTACCGTACCAAGTACAGCTTGCGGAGCCGTAACATCCAGGTCAGCATAAATATTTGTGCCTTCAGGATGAAAATAGGGGTGTTTTTTATATTTGACTATAAGGTATAAATTACCTTTTTTGCCTGTTTGACCGGTTTTTCCCTCACCGGCAAGCCGGATTTTTGCGCCCTCTTTTACTCCGGCCGGAATCTTCACATTTAAGGTCTTATTTACAGTGGAAAACCCGCTCCCTCCGCATTGATAGCAGTAAGATCCCCTGCCTGAACATTCTTTACACTTTTGCATATAAGTTACTTTAACTGCTTTTGTGCCGCTTCCCATTAAATCCTCGAGGTCAACAGGTAAGTCCTGTGTTATGTCAAGCGCTTCAGGCTTTTTAGGCTTTTGTGGAGGAGGTTGAACGCCAGGGCCTGTATAAGAAGCTCTCTGTCTTGTGGCTCCCCGTGCCTCGCGGAAAAAGTCAGCGAAGATGGTCTCGAAAAAATCGCTGAAACCCCCGGTTTCGCCTGTTCCGCCAAAGCCCTGGAATCCTTTAAAACCGCCAAAATCACCGGCTCCGAAATCTATATGGATATTTTCATAACCGGGAGGCGGCGTGAAATCCGCGCCTTCTTGCCAGCTGCTGCCCAGGCTGTCGTATCTTTTGCGTTTTTGAGGGTCAGATAGAACCTCATAAGCTTCATTTACGTCCTTAAATTTTTGCCCGGCTTCTTTTTCCTTATTTACATCAGGGTGATATTTCCGGGCAAGCTTACGATAAGCGGATTTTATCTCCGCTTCACTTGCGCCGCGCTCAACTCCCAGTATTTTATAGTAGTCCTTATATTTCATCGTATTTTATTAACTTTTACTTATTTCGGCAAACATTATTTAGCTCAAGTCGCTAATTGTGTATGTATGCAACATTTGAATACAGACAATGCCTGTTGGTTTAATAATCCCTACAGGCTTCCCGAAGAAACTGTTAATCCTTCCAGGGCTTGCTTTGCTTTGTCATAATCCACTTCAATGCGTCCGTCAACAGCAATTCCTTCTCCTGTTTTATCGGAAATTTTAAGCGGGTTGATATCAAGCTCTTTAATAAAGCTGAAATCCTTAACAAGCTGGGAAAGCCTTAACATGGTCTCTTCAACCTGTTCAACCCGGGCCGGGATTTCACCCCTTGCCCCTTCGAGAAGCTTATAAGACTTAATCGACCTTACCATTTCCTTAACATCAACGTCAGTTACGGGGTTTACGCGGAAAGCAACATCCTTGAGGGTTTCTACGAAGATCCCGCCGAGGCCGAACATCATTAAGTGCCCATATTGAGGGTCTGTTGCGACTCCGCATACCATCTCACGGGCACCTTTCACCATTTCCTGGATAATCACGCCGTCAAGGGCCTCTTGCATTCCTTTTTCTTTAAGCCTTTCAAGAAGTCCTGCATACTCTTGCCTTAACTGTTCCTCACTGTTGATTCCTACAATTACTCCACCTATCTCTGTTTTATGGGAAATTTTAGTGGAAGTAATCTTCATTACAACCGGATAACCTATTTTATTTGCCTCAGCTGCTGCTTCATCAACATTTGCGGCAAAAGCATATTTACAAGTCCTGACTCCATAGGCTTCAAGGACATCAATAGACTCCAGCGTCGTCAACTGGTTTCTATTTTCACGCAAAGCATTTACAATAATCTCTTGAACTTTTTGTTTATCTACATTGTATGAAGGCTCTTTTCCGGCTGGTTTATCAATCCATTCACGCTGCGCATAAAGCTTTGCCATTGAATGGGCGGCTGTTTCCGGATACTGGTAGAAAGGAATGTTTGTCTTTTTCTTATTAATTTCAGAAAAGAAATCGTTTTTAGCCATCATTACGGCTATTATCGGTTTTTCAGGGTTTTCTTCCTTAATTTTCATAACGACATTAGAAACGTCCATAGGGTCAAGATTCATCAGCGGCAGGTAAATTACCATTACGGCATCTACGTTTTCATCGTTAATAAGGGCTTTGAGGGTTTTTTCATAATGGTCAAGCGGAGCGCTTGCGATCATATCCACGGGATTTTTCACACTGGCAGCCGCTGCCAGGTAGCTTCTCATATAATCCCTGGTAGAATCAGCCAACTGGGAGATTTCAAGTCCGTTTTCACAGATGGCGTCGGTTGCCATAATTCCGGGGCCGCCTGCATTAGTCATTATTGCAACTCTTTTGCCTTTTGGAACGGGACAGTTTGCAAATGCCTGGGCAACTTCAAACATTTCCGGAACGGAATGTACCCTGATAACGCCACTTTGTTTCAACAAAGCGTCTGCGGCAAGGTCAGCGCCCGCAAGTGAACCTGTATGAGAAGACGCCGCAGATGCACCAGCTGCTGATTTTCCCGCTTTTATCGCTATAATGGGCTTTTCCTTTGTGATTTCCTTAGCCAGCCTGCTGAATACTTCCGGCTCAGCTATGGATTCCAGGTATAATAACATCTGTTTGGTATTCGGGTCGTCTTTCCAGTAATCAATTAAGGCTTCTGCACTGATGTCAGCGGCATTTCCTATGGAAACAAACTGACTGACGCCGAGGTTCAGGTCTTTGGAGATATTCAGGATAGCCGCTCCAAGTGCTCCGGATTGGGAAGTGAACGCTGTTTTGCCCGCAAGCGGAAGCGCATCAGCAAACGATGCGTCCATTTTAATCCCGTCGGCTGTGTTTATAACTCCCAGACAGTTTGGACCTACCATTCTCATTCCGTATTGTTTTATTTTTTTAAGCAATTCCTTCTCAATTTCTGCGCCTTCATGCCCTGTTTCCTTAAATCCTGCTGAAATTACTACTATACCCTTAATGTCTTTTTCCGCACACTGGTCTATCACCGGAAATACCAGGTCACGGCCTACCGCAATAACTGCAAGGTCAACTTTCTCAGGAATATCAATCACGTTTTTATATACTTTTACGCCAAGAATCTCTTCTGCTTTTGGGTTTATCGGGTATAATTTTCCTGCAAACCCATATTCCACAAGCTTGCTCATTATTTCATTTCCTATTGTACCGGGCCTCGCTGAGGCTCCGATAACGGCAATAGCCTCCGGACGCATTATTGAGTCAAGTTCTTTGCTCATATTAATAATTTTCCTTTCTTATATATCCTGTCGTAAATTAAAATCTAATTTTCTGCAGGTTAAGTTATTACGATTTTTGCCAAACTGCAACCTTTAAAAATGCAATTTTACCTGATACTTCTATTAAAATACATACAAAGTTTTATGTAAACAAAGATCTTTTATATTTATTTTAAGTATAAAGCGGGGTAGCGCATAACTTACAAAAAATAAAGCATTATAAGATATGAGAAAAAATGTCTATCTTATTGATAAAAATTCCTTAAAATTTATAAAAAAAGAGGCGGCGGCTTCGCCGCCGCCCACCTTCAGGGCGGGTTGGGTGGGCGTTTTAAGGAATTTTTAAAAAAGAACTAACCCGT
>JANQIY010000229.1 GCA_028281965.1 Candidatus Gastranaerophilales bacterium | reverse complement strand
ATATGAAATCCAAAAATATCTGCTACAATTAGGGTAGTGATAAAAAAGGCGATCGCGGCGAGAGGGCTACGCCACACTGCGTGACCGCCATAGCGCACAATAGCATCGGGCGTTATTGCTGCCCAGCGAAACACCGCACGAGTGGGATGGTTAGATGTCCTCATCCTTTAGGAGCTATAATGTCAAGAACTATCAAAATTGAAATTATCGAATCAGCCCCGGAATTATTAGAGCAACTAAAGCTTGCTCAAAATCAAGAAGTTAAAGAACGAGTACAGACTTTGTACTGGCTGAAAACAAAGCAAGTAGAAAGTACAGGGGCAATAGCTGCTTTGATTGGCAAGCACCGAACGACAGTATCTAGATGGTTAAGTCGGTATAGGAACGGTGGATTAAAAGCTTTATTAACTCAAGGAAAAAAAACGGGTAGAACTCGAAAAATTCCCTCAGCGATTGTACAGAAGTTACAACGGGAGTTACAGGAAGAGCAAGGATTTTCTAGTTACAAAGAAGTTCAAAAATGGTTGAAAGCTGTGGAAGGGATAGAGATGAGTTATACAGGAGTTCACCACGTAGTACGTTATCGGTTAAAAGCCAAGCTGAAAGTCCCACGTCCCGTCCATATCAAGCAAGCGTTGGGAGTGGTAGAACAGTTTAAAAAAACCTCAAGTCTTTAATAGAAGAAAAATTATCATCAGCCCCCGAACTTGTGGCAAAGTATAAGAAAGTCCGATATTGGTGTGGAGATGAATCGCGACTAGGATTGATAACGTTGTGGGCGAGAAAGCTGACAGCCAAAGGGATACAGCCAGTAGGAATCGAGCAATGGTGCTTTGATTATTTCTGGCTATATGGATTGGTAGAACCCCAAACGGGTGAGAGTTTTTTTGCAGAATTTTCCCATGTAGATGGAAGATGTTTCGAGGGATATTTAAAGTGGTTTGCCGAAAAATATCCTCAAGACTTACACATTATTCAACTAGATAATGGTCGGTTACATACTTGGTCAGAATTGTCAGTACCTGAGAATATAATCCTTTTATTCCAGCCTCCTTATAGTCCACAAGTCAACCCGATTGAAAGGCTATGGAAAGAAATAAAAAAGCAATTAAAATGGGAATTATATGAAAATCTTGACAGTTTAAGAAACAAGCTTTCTCAAGTGTTATCAGGATTAACTGAGCGAGAGATCTCCTCGGTAACCGGATGGGATTTCATATTAGACGCTTTATCTGTCCTCAAGATTCCAGGCGTTTAGGTGACTAAACATTACCCCAGCTAAAAAATGATAGCTTCATCGTTAAAAAGATTGAGGTGCCTTTCTTTTATTTTGACCTTTTGACAATCTTTCGATTAAACTTCCCTTGAGAGGTAGCTGTTATTCTCAACCTGTTATTGAGTTATTTCCTTAGTAGTTTTAATTCCATTTATCAACGGTCACATAGCGTAGCGTTCACGCAGTGTGGCGTAGCCGTATCGCGTAGCAAGTATCGCCGCGATCGCCTTTTTTATCACTACCCTAATTGTAGCAGATATTTTTGGATTTCATAT
>JANQIY010000223.1 GCA_028281965.1 Candidatus Gastranaerophilales bacterium | reverse complement strand
CATGAATGAGCTTTAAAATGACCGGCAAAGCCGGACCATTTTACGCTCCCGCTTCGCAAACAAATGTTGCATAGTCATATCCTGGCTTTTGGCTAATTAGCAACTCAAGTGTAAGAACTTTTTGTTTCTTCCTTAATGCCGCCAACCAAGCATAAATTCAGCATGACAGTTAGATTTTTGATAGGGACTGACCTGTTACAAGTGGCAACTTGTGTTAATATTTATAAAAACCTAAATTTAAGATATTATATTACTATACAAACAGTTGTAGTTATTGTTAAATACCTATCAAATACATTATTCGGGGGTAAGAGTAATGAAAAAAACAAGATTAATTTTGTTAATATTAGCGCTTTTTATATCTTCCGCAGCATTTTCGATGAATGAAAAAGCAAAAGTTCATTTTGACAATGCGATGAAGTTTTACAAAATGAAAGATATTGAAGGAACAATAAAAGAGCTGGAGCTGGCAAAGGATTTTGGGCCAACCAGCCCGATAATAAGAATTAAACTTGCTGATGCGCTCTATAAAAAAGGCGAGCTGGAAAAAGCGACTCATGAATATTTACAGGCCTCAAAACTTGACCCTAACGACTCTTTTATTTTTATAAGCATGGGCAATATTTACCAGGAATTAAGCCAGTATGACAAAGCGCTTGAGGCTTATAAAAGAGCCCTTGAGATTTCTCCCGGGTACAAATACAACCTTGTGAACGTGGCAGGCATAAACAATCTTAAGGGAAACTACAATGAAGCTATCCCGTATTTTGAAGAGTTCCTGCAATGTTATCCCGGGCACATAGATTCGAGAAAAAACCTCGCTTCTTCGTATATGGCGACAAAGCAGCCTGAAAAAGCGATAAAGGAATTTGAATTTGTTATAGATAATGCTCTCGGGGAATTTAAAGAGCATTCCAGCTATGGTAAAGCGCTGGTTCAGACAAAGGAGTTCAAAAAAGCAATTTCTGTACTGGAGCAGGCATTAAAAGATTACCCAAACAACGCCGAAGCCCATGCAAACTATGGAATTGCGCTGTTAAACACAGGCAAAAAAGAAGAAGCCGTGCAGGAGCTTTTAAAAAGCCTTGAGATTGACCCGTCGCTTATAGAAGTAAAGCTTGACCTTGCAAATGCTCTTGCAGAGCTTAAAAAAGAAAATGAAGCAATAAAATACTATGAAGAATACCTTACTGTTGACCCCAATAATCCTGATGCTCTCTATAACCTGGGCATAACTTACCAGGGAAAAATGAAGCTGGATGAGTCCGTTCAAAAACTGCAAAAAGCCCTCGAGCTTAAACCCGGGGATAATGCGATAAAAAAAGAGCTCGCAAGGAGTTATCACCTTGCTAAAGAATACGCTAAAGCGCTTGACCTGTATGAAGAGGTTTTAAAAACCCAAAAAGATGATCCTGAGCTGTATTTCAATATAGCGCTTGTCCGGCACTCGCTTAAAAATTACGACAGGGCACTGGGCTTATACGAAAAATCACTTGAACTTAAAGAAGATAAAAAAGTACGGACAGAGTATAAAAACGCCCTTATTGCAAAGGCAAACAGCTTAAACCTGGACGGAAAATATAATGAAGCGCTTTTTTTCTACAAAAAAGCGCTGATAATCAACCCTACCGAGTTTTATGCACTTTCGGGAATAGCAAACACCCTGCAAAAAATGGGCAGGCATAAGGAAGCCCAGGCTGCTTATGAAATGGCCATTGCCAAAGACACTACAAATAAGGATTTATTTATAGCATTCGGTGAAACCCTTGAAAAAACCGAAAAAATCGAAGAAGCAAGAGGCGCATACAAAAGAGCCGCAGAAATCGACCCTGAGGAGGTCAAGGCTTATATAGGCATTGGCGATACTTTCTATAAGGAAAAAAATTACGACAAAGCTATTGAAAACTACCAAAAAGCAATGGAATTAGACTCCAAAAACGTTAAAGCCCTTATAAAAACGGGTAATGTATATAAAGATAAAGCTGAAAACAAAAAAGCAAAAGAGTTTTATGAAGAAGCGCTTAAATACGATCCTCGCAACGCCAATGCAAAGTTCAATCTTGGCCTGGTAATTTCGGAAATGGGAGAAAAAGGAAAAGCCAAGGAAATTTACAGGGAAGTGATAGAACTTAAGCCTGATTTTCCTTATGCATACTACGCACTTGGGATTCTTGAGGAGAAAGACGAAAATTATACTGAAGCCGTCAGGAATTACAGGAATTTTGTTTCCTATTCCCCTGATAGCGTAAGCGTAAAAAGCATTGAAATGCGGATAAAAGTCCTGGAAAATAGGATTGATATGAAAAAAGAATCTACAAAGCAGGAAGATATTAAACAAGACACTGAAAATATAACTGAAACAACTGCTCCTAAAGAGGAAACAGAAGTTACACTGCCTCCTTTTGAGGCTGAAGAAACTGTTCAGGAAGAAGTCAAGCCTTATAACTAATGAGAAAAATCCTTTTAGCGGTTATACTTTGTCTTTTTATGCTAAGTTCATGCGGCTTTGAGGAGGATGCCGTTATTTTACTGGGGAAACAGCCGATTGATCCCTCTAATTTGACATATATAAACAAGTATCCGGTTTTCAAGCAAAGACAGAGAATTTATTTCATCCTGATCGCAAAAGAGCCCATAGAAGATAAAAAACTAAGACTACAGGTTCTAAAACTTGATATGAAATATCCTTATTATGCTATAGAAGTGGCGTACGGGACAGACATTAACCGGGGCAGCGAAAAACATTATGCAAAAGACTATTTTGTCCTGCATAAGCCCGGTAATTACGTTATCCGGATTTTTGGATCCTCTGATATGGAAGATCCCCTGGCTGAAACAAGATTTATGGTTGAGCCCTTATGAACATAACAAAAAGAATTAAACAAATATTAAAAAAAACACCGCGCTTTATATTGAAAGGTTCCTGCAAAAAATGCGGCAACTGCTGCAGGAATATTACTTTTATAGTTGGTAAAGAGTATTTACGGCATGAAAAGGAGTTTGAAAACCTTAAAACCCTTGATTCCAAGTACAACAACTTTTTCATATCAGGCAGGGATGAGGATGGCATACTCCTTTTCACCTGTAGGTCTTTAGGGGATGATAATTTATGTTCGAATTACGCTCTAAGATCGCTATATTGCAGGTTGTACCCGAAAATTATGAGAAAACACATAAGAGCCGGAGCAGAAATGCTTGAAGGCTGCGGATATTATATAGAAAGCAACGTTAATTTTGAGGAAATTTTAAAGAATTTGCATTCTTAGAGCCTACACAAGCTGTCATTAAAAGCTGCGGTAATTTATTCGGCGTGGCTTTTTTCAACAGTTTCAATGTAACGATTGCATCCTCACTAAGGAAGTTTGAAAAAGTTTTTACGTAAGTGTCACCCTCGTATCTGATGCGGGTTCTATTTAGTCAGGGCTATTGTCTATTATGTTTGCCGGATAGATGCCCCCGTGTCAAGCAAGGGGCAGGCTTCTCAAGTGCGGCATGACACGATGTGTAAGAATTTTTTCCGCTGTC
>JANQIY010000218.1 GCA_028281965.1 Candidatus Gastranaerophilales bacterium | reverse complement strand
CAAATATTGCTCAGTCATATCCTGGCTTTTGGCTAATTAGAGATTCGAGTTAATTACGATTTGTAAATTTTCCCTTTTCTTTTTTATAAATTTTTATTTTCAGGAACGTTTAATAATTGAATTTAATTAAAAAAGGAAGAGGTTTATTATGCTAACAAGACTTAACAGCTTCTCGCCAGCGGTGCAAAACCAAAACAGAATAGCTTTTGGATTAGGATCGGAGGTTACACTTGCTGGCGGGCAAATTACATTAAGTATCTCCGGCGGAGCTGGGTCTAAATATAGAGTAGATAAAATAACTTATCCTGCTGCAATTACAGAAGCTGGAAACGCCCAGGGGCCTAAAGATACTATTGAAGAATACCTCAACGCGCGTACCGAGCAATTTGAAATTGAACCAGATCCCGGTAAAGAATATACTACAGTTTACAATCTCGCTGACGGTAAAATTAAAGTAGTTACGACAAAGGATGGAGGGTTAAAGGGAATAGTGCGTCCTACTATGGATGGAGTTGGTACTGTTTTACACAGATTCAATCCAAATACTGGTGGATTTAAGGATCCACTTACTCTTGATCAATCTGTAGGTGAAGTTGCAAAATCTTTTGCTGAAATTAGGTAATAAACCCGGTATGTATAAAAAGCCCGCTTATTTTAATAAGCGGGCTTTTTATACATAGCTTTTAATTAAGCTTTACCGTCTGTTCCGAATACTTTGATTTTGTGTTTTACAATCTCTTTAACCGCAGCTCTTGCAGGTCCTAAGTATTTTCTCGGGTCAAACTCAGACGGGCTTTCTTTCATAACTTTTCTGATCCCGCCGGTGAAAGCAAGCCTCAGGTCAGTATCAACGTTAATTTTAGCGACGCCAAGCTGTGTAGCCTTTGAGAACATCTCTTCAGGAACGCCTTTTGAGCCTTTAATTTCCGCGCCGTTGTCGTTGCAGATTTTTACAAGCTCTTCAGGAACGCTGGAAGCGCCATGAAGTACCAGCGGGAAATCGTCTCCTACGGCTTTCTGGATTTCAGCGAGCCTTTCGAAGTCAAGCTTGGCTTCACCCTTGAATTTATAAGCGCCATGGCTTGTACCAATGGCTATAGCAAGAGAATCAACGCCTGTCCTGTCGATGAATTCCTTTGCTTCTGCCGGGTTAGTATAGATAGCGTCTTTTTCTGAAACTGAAATATTATCTTCAACACCGGCAAGCCTTCCAAGCTCAGCCTCTACGGAAACATTTCTTGGATGGGCATAGTCAACAACCTGTTTTACAAGGGCTATGTTTTCCTCAAAAGGGTGCTTTGAACCGTCAATCATAACTGAGGAAAAACCGCCGTCAATACAAGCTTTACAAATTTCAAAATCTTCACCATGGTCAAGGTGTAAGGCGATAGGAATATCTGAGCTGTCAAGAGCCGCTTCTACAAGCTTGATAAGGTATGTCTGGTTGGCATACTTTCTCGCTCCTGCTGATACCTGTAAAATAAGAGGAGCTTTAAGCTCATTACCGGCTTCTACTATAGCCTGGAGAAGTTCCATATTATTTACATTATAAGCGCCAAGCGCGTATTTACCCTTTAAAGCTTTTTGTAAAAGCTCTTTGGTAGGAACTAACTGTCTTGAAGTACATAAAGGCATTTTATCCATCTCCCTAATTTATTCATCTACAACGTTATTTTACTAAAAAAATAATAAATATAATATACTTGATATTTTTGAGTTAAGATAAAAAGTTATAAATTAACAAAATAAAAATATGAAATATAAACTCATTGAACAAGAAATTTGCTATACTGGTAAAGAGCTTTCTCCTAACTGGATATATAAGACCCATAATATTCCGGGAGATGCCATAGTCGGATTTGTCGGTGAATGCGATGTAAAAATCGCTAATATGGTTGATATTTCCGATGTTCTTTCCAACAGCCCGATTTACAGCAAAAAAATGCTCCATTTTATTGTGGAACACTTTAACATCCAGCTGATAGAGGGAATTTTAAGACAAAGGCTGCTGGTAGGGATTGCCGCGGAATCCCTGGTCAAAAGCGGTACTAACCCGGGCTTGCTATCCAGGAAAGGCGATGACCTGTTCTATAAAGACGGGAAATTGTCCGTTTCAATAGCGGGCAAATCGGTTAATTCCGTATTAATACATTTTGGAATGAACATAGATTCATCAGCTGCACCCGTTAAGGCAGCAGGGCTCGAAACCGAACTCGGGTTGGAAAATACTGCTGAAATAGCCGAAAATATTATGAGCTCATATACGCGTGAATGCGGGGAAATAATAGATGCTTCCTGTAAAGTAAAGGGAATTTTTTAATAATGAATAGCGTAAAAAGAAGAAAACTAAAAAGGTCGGCAAATTTAAGGTTATTATTTTTCACCTTTTCCGGGGCTTTCATACTTTTTTTCCTGGCATTTGCCTGGCTTTTGCCTGCCTTAACCCCTCAGGTGGAAATTCCCGCCCTTACCGAGGATCATGTTTTTAACTCGATAACGAGCCATGACTTCAGGGGAAGAATCGACCCAAGACTTCGCAATATTGAACTTCAGGAAGAAGTCACCGTTAAAGAAACCCGGGAAATTAAAAAAGAAGAACATTCAAGTACCGGGCAAAAACCCGCCGGCAAAGCTCCGACTGACAAAAAGATCCCTGCAGGTAACTACTCAACCGAAGGGATTCCACTGCCGGGAGATGGGGCTTACAGTCCTGTCAGGCAAAAACCGGTCATCAAAGCGCCTCCCAGGCCCGGGCCACTGGCTTTAGGGAATAAAATCACACTTGCTCCTCCTGCCCCGATTTTTAAAGCCAGGGTTATTGTAGGGGAATTTAACAGCCCCAGGGAAGCCGGGATTACCTCGGAAATACTCGTAAGTCTTAATTATAAACCTTTTATGCGGAAAAGAAACGGGAAATACGTCCTGCAGATTGCTTCTTTTTCCGATACTGACAAAGCAAAAGAGCTTTTAAACGAGCTTAAAGACCGTAATTTCGACGCAAAAATAATTTACGAGTAAACCACTACCGAAATTTTTTCATACCCACTTAATCGTAAAACCCAAAAAAGCAGGAAAATTCAAGGAAAAAAGTTATTATTTTTTAAAAATAGATATTAACAGGACTTACGCAAAATTCCAAAAAGCCCGATTTAAGAGAACTTTTTAATTGAATATCCCTAAAGAAGTGATTTGGCAAGAGTTTTAGACTTTCATATTTGCAAAAAATTACCCAAAAACAAGGGATTTTTATCAAGAATATGTTCAATTTTGAATGCTTAAACTATGAAATTCAGCCCTTTTGAGGTAATTAAAGGAGAGCAAAAGCCAAGCTAATTGACTTCTCTAGCGATTTTTAAAAAATCTTTGCTATTATTTATGTATTTAACTCGAGTTGCTAATTGCATGTATGCAACATTTGTCAAAACCCACCCACAGCCGCCCTATAGGTGGAAAAGAGGCTCCGCCTCTTTTCGATTCTCTATAATTTTTTGGCATGAATGAGCTTTAAAATGACCGGTGCGAAAATGAGTTCTCACGAACTCCTGCTTCGCTGCTAAAAT
>JANQIY010000212.1 GCA_028281965.1 Candidatus Gastranaerophilales bacterium | reverse complement strand
TATATTCATGGTATCTCCTCCTTTGTTGGGAAGAGATATTACCAGTTACTTTTGACGGATACGGTCAAACACCACCTGAAAAATGGTTATAGGTACGTAACTATTTGATACTCCTCAAAGATAATGCTTTATTTAAGCTAGTGCCTAAATGATTAAGTTATCGATATTATCTTTAAGTTGCGCTCCGATCACCTCTCGTTTTCGCCACTTAAAGGGTTTGGAGTTTGGGTTATAATGCGCAATAAAGTCTTCGATGCGTTGCCTCAATTGAACAGGACTTGCAAAGGAAGCCCCACGCAACGCTTTTCTTGAAAATATACCAAACCAGATTTCTACTTGATTTAACCAACTTGCTGATGTCGGGGTAAAATGAAACTGGACATTTTTATTTTGGGTCAACCACTCTTCGTTCTTTTTATGTGTGCAGTAGTTGTCTAAAATAACGTGAATTTGTTGATCTTTTGAATATTCGGTGACAACGTCACTCATGAATTTTATAAAATCATCGCGCTTTTTCGATTCAGTGACTTTGCCGATTATTTTGCCGGTTGAAACCTCAAGTGACGCAAATAGATTTAAGGTCCCATGGCGTTTGTAGGTGCTTTGGTAAGCCCTTGCGACTCTGCCGTTATCCGTCATGATGTAGCCCGTTTTGCGTTCGAGTGCTTGGATACTTGGTTTTTCGTCAACACAAAGAACAACAGCGTTTATCGGTGGATTTAAATACAAACCCACAATATCGGCGGCCTTACTGGCAAAGTTTTTATCCGTGCTAATGCACCAGGAACGTTGACGTTGTAAATGGATGCCCTCATTGCGCAAAATCTTCCAAACCGCATCGACGGGAGCATCAAGCTTTTTTGCCAATGCAGGCCCGTCCCAGAAAGATAGGCCCTTAGGAGGTGACTGGCCTAATAGGCCTAAAATTTTGTTTCGAAATTTGTCACCGTATATTGTCGGGCGACCCGAACGCGGTTTGTCTTCAAGCCCTTTTAAACCGTGTTGTATATATCTTTTTCGCCAGTAAATGATTTTATTCGGATAGGTCTGCAGTTCATTGGCAATTTGCCGAACCTGTTTACCCTCTGCACTATCCAGTACCATTTTCGCCCGGTCGATGGTTTGTTTTGGCATTGTGCGACTTTTTATCCAACGTGATAAAGTCTCTTTATCCTCTGCAGGGATTTCGATTTTAGGTGTTTTTCTTGGCATAATGCCAAGCATATAATAATATATAATATTTTGTCAATTAAGCAATAGCCTCAATGGGCTTATCACACTTTGCGTTCGGAGCGTGTCAATGAAAATGAGACACTTCGGTCAATAAATTAGACTCTAATTCTTCGGTTTTTGGTTTATTAATCCATGCTGCTTTTGGCAGAGCAT
>JANQIY010000210.1 GCA_028281965.1 Candidatus Gastranaerophilales bacterium | reverse complement strand
TCCATCAGGATTCCAAGCTGGTTCATGTTCTCATTGTTGGTGGTAATTGTTTTTTGTTTGTTAGATTGATTGTAAGTAAGCTGATATTCTATACCTTGCACATCTGTACTGTTTAAAGTTACATTACCCGTTAAAGTGGTTGGTGATTTTGTCCATTCTACTGCTGAATTATGAATTATCTCCCAAGATGTGCCGGTTACAATAATATCGTCTCCAACGCCTATACTTGCCATATACTGATTAATTGAGTCATTGATATTAACATTCCTATCCGCGCTTACTAATAAGGAATCAATAATGGTTATTATTTCCTTAGCATTTACAGGGCTTGATGAATCTACATTTACATTATTATTAGGCAGGTCTTTAGCAATATCTATGGTTTTGGTAGGGGTTTGTATACTTGTGGTTTCAATCGTGTCATCATTTGATAAGAGTTCCAGAAGCTCCTGGAACTCAGTTATTTCGGTTAATGTCTGGTCAATTTCTGAATCGAGCTGTAATGTTAAATCAGTTAAGTCACTGGACATTGTGAAATCAGTTATTAAACTTGACACAGTATTTTCTAGAATTTTGAGGACAAAACCTGCGGGTTCTAAAAGTAGCTCATTTATAATTTTTAATGGTATCGATAAGGCTATTTCAGTTCCATTCCAAAGATTTTGAGTAAGAATATCAACGGTATCCGCTATTAAATCCAAATTAAGGTCTTCTTTGAGAAATTCAACTATATCAGATTGAATGCCATCCACTTTTTTCTCTGCTTCTTCTTCAATTATGCCTGCCAGCATAATTAGACCGCCCAAAAATGAACCGTAAGTATCTTTAAAAGATTGAAAATTAGAGTTCTCGATTTCTTGAAAAGCAGAAAAATCAAGGTTAAAAAATGAATTTATAGTATGAAAATAATCACTTGCTATTTCACCAGAATAAGAAAAAATTTGACCTACATGGTCGTACATTCTAAAAATATAATCTTTTGCCAAGCCGCAATTAATTATGTTTCCAAAATCTAAAATTGGAAAAAAACCTATATCTAAAATATCTACTTTCGAACTCTGAACTCAAAGACGGAAAGCTAACCTATACCTATAAAAAACCACCCTGAGTTGGATTCGAACCAACGACCTACCGCTTAGAAGGCGGTTGCTCTATCCAGCTGAGCTATCAGGGCGTATTTTGTTTTACTTTGCCACAGGTCATAAACTGAGAACTGGGCGTATTTTGTTTTACTTTGCCACAGATCATAAACTGAGAACTGGGCGTATTTTGTTTTACTTTGTCACAGACCATTAATTGAGAACTGGGCTTGTCTCTTAAATTACTCTAAAAAATATATTTATCATAAAAAAATCAGAAAATAAACTTTTTATTTTTTCTCTGAAAGCTTATAATCAGGTTTTTCTGCATTTGTGAAAAGAAAATATTCAAGTCCCCTGGTTATAGACTTTGCAATTTTCTCCTGGAATTCAGCGTCAATTATGCGGTTATATTCTTCCGGATTTATCATAAATCCTATTTCCAGAAGAACAGAGAGCATTTCATTAGGCCGTGTAAGTACAAAACTGCTCCAGAAAATCCCGAAATCCTTAAACCCGGCATCTTCAAGAAGGGCTTTATGAAGGATTTTAGCAAGGGGCAGTGATTGTGAGTGGTAGTAATAAGTACTCGTACCATGGTCTTCATAAGGATTTCTGCCATCAGGAAGCGAATTGTTATGAATGCTAAGCAATATCACAGAATCATGGCTTGCAGCATATTTCACCCTGTCATACAGGTCAACCTCTTCATCGGAAGTCCTGGTCATAACCACATTTGCCCCCTTTTCCCTGAGCATTTTTTCAAGTTTAAGCGCTATGTCCAAATTTACCTGTTTTTCAGGAACACCTGTAGGCCCCTTTGCACCATCCTCTTCTCCGCCATGCCCCGGGTCAAGACAGATTGTTATACCTCTAAAAGGTTTTTCAGGGTCTATTATCGGAGGTTTTCTTACCTCAAGAACCAGGGTATCATCGCTTTCATAGTAGTATTTGTAACCCCAAAACTGCTTTGCATCTGCTTTCAGACTTATTTTAACGGTATCCGAAGTTTCCTGCAGCCATTTGACCTCTTTTAAGAAGTTATCTTTATTTTCATATGAAAACAGGTCAATATTGGCCTTAGTCCCGAATATTTTAAACTCCATCTCATTGGGGGAAAGCTGGTTAATAAGTACAGGCAACCTCTGGGCAAGGGGTATTTTTATGTAAACCCTATCCTCATTGGATATGATATCTATAATATCTATGGAACTTTCTAAAACCGGAGTCCCGGCAGGCAAAAGAGTAATATCCTCCTCAGAAATCCAGCCGTTCATGGAATCGCCCATTTCAAACCGGTAGTTATCACCGATTTTCCCGGTCAGGGTAATGAATGTTCCTTCAGGAAGCGGAGTTAACCTGCTTTTTCCGGGATAAGTCCTGACAGTGGCATAATCAGTATTTACTTTTGCAACTGCAGGAGGCGCATCGGGTGAAATCGTCAAAACATAGGAGGAAGTTTTGTAATCAACTTTATTTCTGTCAGACACCAGCTTGACCAGTATAGGTTCATTGGCAAAAATGTCTTTTTCCTTAATCCTGTATGTTCCTTTGTATATACCCTTAACAGGGGCAAAGGAACTTATAGTGGAAGAGCCGTAAATAGGTTTTCTTTTTATATATTTAGGCGGCTGTTCAATCATAGGTATATTTTTTCTTTTATTTCCGATAGAAAAGTATGCCTTATTTCCTGTAGAACCTTTAAAACTAACCTGAATAAGGTCTCCTGTTTTGTAAATAATGCTGTCTTTCGGCGTTATACTGCTTATATCAATTTTCAAAGGCAGCTTAGGCAGTGTAGTTTCATACTTAGGAGTATAAATTTTGGCTGTAATGGTTTTGCTGACACCATTTGCGGTAGCAACCACGTTTACTATATTTGTGCCGGGGTTCAGGTCAACCACATGAACAAAACCTCCATTAGGATACACTTTTACCCGCTCATTGTTAATCCTGAGCCTGGCTTCAGGATTGGTATTTCCTACAAAAAACGTGGAATAAGCCTCAATTTTAGCGTCTTTTTCAGGATAAACCAGCTCCAGATTTAAACTTTCTTCTGCTAAAGCAGGAATTATTACAAAAAACGTTACAATTAGTAAACACAACAAATCAATGTATATGCGGAATAAGCCTTTTTTCATTTTTTTATCTCTATCCTATATCTTGAATATTTTTTATACTTGGTTAAAAATTTGTTTAATAATTAAATAGTGACTATATTTCAACTTTTAAATATCTTTTTACAACCAAAGACCCATTTAATATAATAGCTTATTCAGGCTGAATGGTAAAAGCAAATTAGTTAAGAAATTTAAAAAAAATCGGGGACCAAGAATTGAGAAAAACCAGGAATATCGATCAAAATAATGATTTATGCGAAAAGCCGAATGAGGATTTCATACTGGAGCAGCTTAATAACAACTCAGACGAGAGGTCTATGGAAATATTCAGGAAACTTGCTTTTCTAAAACTGCTTGATGCCAGTAAAAGATATCATCTTGAAAAGCTTCAGGGCAAAGGACTTGAAGAACTTGAAAAGGCCCGAAAGACCGTTTCCGGGCTGTATTCTGATTACAAGCAAGCAAAATACTGGACAGAAGCTAAATAAGAGAATGAGGTAGCAGCAAAAAATGAGTGAGGTTTTGTTAAAGGAAGATAATCTGGTTGATTTAAGCTCAGTTAACCCGGCTGAAAATTTCCTGTTTGAAGTTACCGGCCTTCTTGAGAAAAAAAATCTTCGGGATAAGTTAATCAGGCTAAACCTGGGAGCTGTTTATTTTACAGGAAACCAACTGGAGAACCTGATTTCGGTGCTAAAAGGTTTTGAAATTGAAGTTGAAATAGTATACTCTGAAATCAGGGACACAAAAATAGCGGCAATTGAACTGGGACTCACAGTTTCCGGTCAAAATCCTGCCCGGCAAGAAGAAATCACCTCTGAACCCGCCGGGATTTCAGCAGAAGAAGCGCTGGAAAATATTTTATGGGAAGGAAAAACCTCACCAGAAGAAACTAAAAAAGAAACCCTTTATGTAAAACAAACTTTAAGATCCGGGCAAAGACTGGAATTCGAAGGAAACCTGGTAATAATAGGCGACTGTAACGCAGGTTCAGAAGTTATAGCGTCCGGTGACATTTTGATATGGGGGATTCTAAGCGGGATAGCCCATGCCGGAAGCAAAGGCGATAAAAAATCCTGCATAAGAGCTTTCAAAATCAATGCTATCCAGATTAGAATAGCTGACTTGCTGGCCAGGAAGCCTGACAGGATAGATATTGACCGGGTTGAAAAAACAGACCTTTTCAATCCGGAAGAAGCAAAAATTACTGATGATGAAATCGTAATTTATTCCCTGCACCAGGACATTTACTAGAAAACCGGAAAAAACATTGTTAAACGTCAAAAATAAAACAAATTAAAAGAATAAAAAATTAAGGTTAGACAAAAAAAGGAGAAATCAAAAAACATGAGTGGAAGAGTAATAGTGATAACATCCGGGAAAGGCGGGGTTGGCAAAACAACATCCACAGCCAATATCGGGACAGCCCTTGCTAAAAACGGCGCCAGAGTTGCTATGATTGACACCGATATCGGGCTTAGAAACCTTGACCTTTTAATGGGCCTGGAAAACAGGATTGTGTATACCCTGGTAGACTACATAGAAGAAAAATGCAAACTCCAGCAGGCACTGGTAAAAGATAAAAAAATCCCGACCCTTTCTCTTCTTGCGGCGGCGCAGACAAGTGATAAAACTGCAGTAACCTCCGAACAGATGAAAGATATCTGCGATAAATTAAAGGAAGATTTTGACTATGTGCTGGTAGACAGCCCAGCAGGTATTGAAGGCGGTTTCCAGAATGCAATTGCGGGTGCAAGCGAAGCCATAATCATTACAACGCCAGAAATGGCAGCTGTAAGGGATGCTGACAGGATCATAGGACTTCTTGAAGCAAACGAAAATATCTTAAATTATAAACTTGTGCTTAACCGGGTAAGACCAAAAATGATCCAGTCAAACGATATGCTGAGCGTAAGCGACGTGACTGATATTCTTTCAGTAAAAATGCTGGGCGTGATTCCGGAAGATGAAAATATCATTATAAGCACAAATAAAGGCGATCCAATTGTAAATATGGAAAATTCGAGGGCAGGTACGGCATATAACAATATTGCAAGGAGATTACTTGGAGAAGAAGTACCTATTCCTGACTTCGAAGCCCCTCCACCTTCTTTTGTGGAAAGACTAAAAAATATTTTCCTTACACCGGTAAAAATTTAGGAGGACTATAAATGAAATTACTGGATAGAAAAATTACAGATAAAATTAATGATATGATCAATGACCTGGTTGCAACATGCAGCAGGGTGCTTTCAACAGAAGCAAAAGTAGAGCAAGCTCCTTCTTATGACAGTAAAGACGATGCAAAAAACAGGTTAAAACTGGTATTAATGCATGACAGGAGCCAGCTCAGCCCGGGCCAAATGGAGCAGATGAGAGAAGAAATGCTCGATGTAATTTCACGCTATGTCGAAATTGACAGGGAAGCTCTTGACCTGTGCCTGGAAGCCGAGACTAACACAATCGCGCTTGTGGCAAACATTCCTGTATTAAGAAACAAACAGGATCAACAGGAGCAGCCCCGGCAGGAAACCCCGGAGTTCCAGGGCGAGGAACCGCAAAGCCAGGAAGAACCGCAAAACCAGGAAGTATAAATTTTACAAAAAGCCGCTTTTTTAAGCGGCTTTTTTTGAAACCGGCCATCAATATTCCCATAATTTGTAATTCGATTTATTTAACCCCAGTGACAATTTGGGTGTTATCAACTCAATCTCGGGAGACAAGGGGATTTTTGAAAAATTCTTAACCCGTCATTCTGGTTAATTAACTTGAGTTGCTAATTAGCCAAAAGCCAGGATATGACTATGCAACATTTGCCAAAAAATTATAGAGAATCGAAAAGAGGCGGAGCCTCTTTTCCAC
>JANQIY010000127.1 GCA_028281965.1 Candidatus Gastranaerophilales bacterium | reverse complement strand
TTATCTCAGCCAATTATATTCATAATTAAAGCTTTAAATGGGTGCATGAGTTAAGGAAAACAAAAAACAGCATCAATACAAAATCCCTATTGAACACTTATTTTTCTCAAAATATATAATTTCTATATTTTTTCCCACTAAAACCAAATACCAAAATGTCTGGGAAAAGTAGTTCTTTTAGGTAAGCACAAAACTTTTGAAAACTTCAGTGTTACTGCAAAGTTATAGCAAAAATAAAAAGTTTATTTTATTCCGACGCGGTATAGTTTACAACAAAGTACTTTAAGAAAAGGTTCTACTTGCAAAGAATGATTTTTAAATCTATTTTTTTTTTTCTTCTTCTTCTTTTGTGTCAGTCCCTATGCCCTGCGAAGGGTGAATGATCAGCTGATGTTACTGGAGCGCGCGTTTATAGATGATAAGTGGCAGGACAGAAACGACATGATGTACCCGTAAGTATACATTTTAAACATGCTATGAGAACAGAAGCTGAACAGATCTAAAGAAATTAGTTTGCACTTAAAACTGGTAGCGAATTGCACTGTGTGAGAATTAAGCTATAGAATAAATTGCAATTTGTGCATTCTAATTGCACAGCGAATTGGCCTTATATTTTATGCTTGATCGCAAGAGAACTTTACTTGTGGGATTGCCAAACTTGAAGTCACTGAGAAATCAAGATTTCCCGTGAAAAGATTCCTCTTTTTGGTTTGATTGTTAGACTAGTGTTGCGAGAAAAATCATTTTATGGGCTGAGAAGTCATGACTTTTTTTCCTTCTTAATTCCATGCAGACATGTATTATTCGGACCGTCCAATCCAGACTGCTTCATCATGTTTTCCTGCTGCCCAGGACTTAACCGTGCCTTTTGTGATCCTCCATCTGCCAATGTGACGGCCTCACCGACAGCACCAAAATACAGGCGAGTCCTGCATGAGGAAGTATCAGTGTTGTGTCATGCCCTGAATTCAGCAGTGGACTTACTAATTGTTTGAAAACTGAGTATAATGGAACTGATGAGAATTTGAGCAGCATTACAGACTTAAGCTTCGCATAGCTGTGAAGCCTATTACGATTACCTATGCAGTGTACATTTCCTTCGGAGACATTAAAGTGTTGACAATTTCTGTGGGGAGATAAATAAACTTCACGAGAGCAGCTATAAAACCCGTCTTCTAGGAGACAATTGCGGAAAATAACT
>JANQIY010000048.1 GCA_028281965.1 Candidatus Gastranaerophilales bacterium | reverse complement strand
GGAGGGAAGCGAGACCAAAGAAAAAATTGGGTGGGTGGAGGGAGAATGAATTTTTGAAAATTTTAAAAACACTTAAGTTTTTATTGTTTACTCCTTATCAGGAGTGAAATTCATCACGGATAATCCTGCCGTCCACGATTTCAATAATCCTGTCCGCTTTATGCGCTAAATCCCTTTCATGCGTAACTATAATAAAAGTCATTTCTTCTTCGGAATTGATTTTTCGAAAAAGATTGTAAATTTCCGCACTTGTTTTCTGATCAAGCGCGCCTGTGGGTTCATCGGCAAAAACCACCGAAGGGTTATTCATAAGCGCACGCGCAATTGCAACCCGCTGGTTCTGCCCGCCTGAAAGCTGGGCCGGCTTGCTGAAAAACTTATCTGCCAGTCCTATATTTGTTAAAATATCCTTTGCCCTGTTTTCGTGGCTTTTTTTCATTTTTCTTGAAATATAAGCCGGCATAAGTACGTTTTCCAGAGCTGTGAATTCCGGCAGCAGTAAGTGTGCCTGGAAAATAAACCCGATTTCCCTGTTTCTGAAGGCAGCTTTTTGTCTTTCATTCCATTTAGAGGTTTCCTGGTTTATATAATAAAGCTTGCCGGAAGTTGGCGAATCAAGAAGCCCAAGAACATTCATCATTGTGCTTTTGCCGGACCCGCTCGGCCCTACGATCGCTAAAAATTCCCCCTTGCGCACTGTCAGGTTAACGTGTTTTAAGGCATATACCGGCTGAACTCCTGTATAGGTCTTATTTATATCTTCCAGTTTTAACAGTGTTTTTTCAGGTGTATTATCCATTTATCGCCTCGACCGGATTAAGCTTTGCCGCCTGGTATGACGGGATTACACTTGCAAGTATGCTTGTTAAAAACGAATAGAAAAACGCAAGGACCGCATATTCAACACTGATTTTAAATTCCGGGACTTCACTGGTAAAGACAGTTTCCCCTGCGGATTCTATAATTCCGGCATACCAGGCAATAAGCAGGTAAGCAAAACAAAGTCCTATAAAATAAGCCAGTATGCTCAGGGAAATTGCCTGGGTAACAAAAATTGACATAACCGAGAAGTTTTTTGCTCCCATTGATTTTAAAATGCCGATTTCCTTGGACTTAGAAGCTATAAGCATTATAAAAACGCTGGTAATACTTGATGCGGCAGAAAAAATTATAAGAAAATTAATAAACACTATGATTAGCTGGAACCTGTTTATCTGGTCAAGTATCTGGCTGTTTTCCTCCATCCAGTTATCAACGTCTAAGCCGGTAACTTCCCTGATTTCTCCAGCGACTTCTTTTGCTCTATATATATCTTTTATCTTTATACCGATACCGTTTACGTCATTACCCAGCTCGAAAAGTTGCTGGGCGGTTTTCAGGCTTACATAAACCTGGAATTCGTCTTCGGCCCTTAGTCCTGTTGAGAAAATTCCCAGTACTTTAAGGTTTTTTGAAGTCCCGCGCGGACCGGTTACTGTAACCCTGTCTCCAACAGAAAGGTTTAGCTTATCTGCAAGCGTTATACCGATTACTATGTCATTAATCCCCAGGTTGATTATGTTTCCCCTTATAATATCGTTTTTAATATCAACCACCAAAACTTCACGCTCAGGGATAATCCCTCGTATTTGAGCTCCTCTTTCCTCAACCCCTTTTATTACAAACCCCTGCTCTTCCACATACGGCGCTATTGACTCAATTTGTCCTATATATTCAATCTGGTTAATTATTTCCTTGTAAGATTGTATATTTCTTTTGCGGATCTGTACCTGGTCTTTCAGCAGAAGGATTTTATCCTCAAAATGTTCGCTAAACCCGGGAGCATTTGTTTTAAAAGTGTCCAATTCCTTTGTAATGGTTATATTTGGCGCACTTGAGACGGATTTGTCAATTAAATCATCAAAAAATGACAGGTTAATTGATGGGATCCAAATAATAAGCGAGACCCCTATGCTTATTGCCATTGTTATTATAATTGACTGCTTCAGGTTCGATGTTACGTATCTTAGCGCTATGAACAGTTCATAAAATTTCATTGTTTTCTGTACTCAACAATTTTTACTTTTGCATTGTCTGTTAATTTTCCCTTGTCGGCTTTTTTAAGGATGATTTCTCCTTCTTTCGCTCCTTCCAGTACTTTTACATAATTATTGTCAAAAAATTCCGTTTTTACGGGGGTCTTAACGGCAAAATTATTTGATAGCTTATAAATATAGCTATCGCTATTGTCTATTTCCACGAAATCAGCCGGTATTATTAATATATTTTTGTATTCCTTGACTATAATTGTCGCATCGAAGGTCATTCCTACCAAAATACTTCGCTCTTGGGTGTCAGGCTTGTAAATTCTCGCTTCAAACGTACCCGTAACAGGGTTAACTTCCTGGGAAATAAGATAGATTTGCTCGACAAAAATTTCGTCAGGGTAAGCGTCAAATATAACGAGTGTTTTTTGCCCGACTCTAACGGCGTCAAGCTCATTTTCCTCGACGTCCGCTTCAAGGTATATGGTTTCAGGGTCAACAAGCCTGTATAAAATCTGTTGCGGCGTAACAATATCGCCCGTGCTAACATAACTATCAGTGATAATGCCGGAAATCGGCGCTTTTATAATATAATCGTCAAACCTTCCTTTTACTGCCTTAAATTCTCCCCGTGCAGCAGTAATTTCGCTTTGCAGCTGGTCTATAGATTCATCCAATTCCAGTTTTTTTAAGGTTCTTTCTTCTAAATCCCTTTTACTAACCGCTCCCTGGTCGTATAAATCCTTATATCTTTCCTCGTCAGACTCCGCATCCTGGTATTGAACCCGTACTCTTTGAAGTTGTTCCTGAAGTACCTGGATCCTTGCTCTTGCCGCATCTACCTCCCCTGCTAAATCTTCCCTGTCCAGGTAAGCTAAAATTTGCCCTTTTTCAACTGAATCCCCGGTTCTTACAATCATTTGCTCAATCCTGGAGGTAACTTCCGCTGTTATTTGGACGTCTTCCAGGGATTCGACATTTCCTGTTACGGTTATTCCTTTAATTGCATTCTGTCTTTTTACCTGCAATGCAACAGTATTTGCTCCTGATAAAAAGTACCACCATCCCGCAAACAGAGCCGCTGTAATAATTATTATTAACGCTATTATTTTCTTTTTTAAGCTCATTACTGTATTTTACATAAAAAGTTCAGAAATCTTACATAGTGTAGAGTTAGTCCTGCTTACGGATAATTTTCAAAAATCTATAATTTTCGAGTGAGCGGTTTTTTTATTTTTTAAAACGGTGTAAACTTTCCCATAAGGAGTTTTAATTTATGGAAGTTGTTATTTTTCCTCATACCCATTGGGATAGAGAATGGTACAGGCCTTTTCAGGATTTCAGGATAAGGCTTATAGAAGTTATGGACCTGCTGCTGGACGAGCTTTGCTGCGGGCAAACGGATTATTTTTATCTTGATGGTCAAACGGTAATTCTCGATGACTATCTGGAGATTTATCCCGAAAAAACGGGGTTAATCAAAAAATTTATAGCTGATAAAAGGTTGTTTATAGGGCCCTGGTACGTTCTTGCTGATGAATTCCTGGTTTGCGGCGAAAGTCTTATCAGAAATCTCCTAACAGGTATAAACCAGGCAAAACAGTATGGCTGCGGCAGTTTTTTCGGGTATTTGCCGGATTCTTTCGGGCATAACTCACAAATTCCACTTATTTTGTCGTCGTTTGGCATGGAAAGAGCTGTTTTATGGAGAGGCGCAGGTGATAGAAAATCCGAGTTCATTTGGGAGTCAGGGGATGGTTCGTCTGTTTTGGCTACGTATCTTGTGGAGGGGTATTTTCAGGATATATTACACGCTAAATTGCCTGATGCAGAAAAAACCGGAAAATTAAAAGAGCTTCTCGACCTTATAAAAAGCCGTACAGTTTCTGATAAAATCCTGTTACCTGCTGGAGGGGATCATTTAGGACCTGTTATTGGTTTAAAAAACATAATAGAAAGGCTTAACAAGAAAATATCAGGATATGAACTTAAACAGGGAAGAATTGAAGAGTATTTTAAAAGCTTAAAACCTGATCATACAGGGATTAAAACTGTAAAAGGAGAACTGAGAGACAACTCCAGAAACCCTATACTGCCTGGAACACTTTCAACAAGGCTTTGTTTAAAACAAATGAATGCTTGCTCCAGCTGGCTTTTATCAAGGCTTGCAGAGCCTTTGCAATCCTTTTTAGAAGCAACGGGAGCGGTAAAAAGCAAAAAAAATGAGCTTGACTACGCCTGGAAGCTGCTTTTAAAGAATCATCCCCACGATAGCATCTGCGGATGTTCTGTTGACGAAGTCCATGAGGAGAATATATCCGGGTTTAAGCAGGTTAATCAGATTTCTAATGCCGTTATAAACAGGTGTATCAATAAAATATCTGGAATGATCCCTGAAAATCAATTTATTGTATGCAATTTATCTAATTATAACTACTCTGGATTAGTTAAGATAAAAACTTCCGGGACATTACCAGAGGAGTTTCCCTGTCAGCAAGGGAAAACGTCGATAGAGTTTCCTGACGAAGTCCTTCTCGATACGCAAAAAGCGCCTTTTTGCGAAGACATGAGGGAATTTCGGGAATATCTCGTTTACGCTGAAAACATCCCCGCATTTTCTTTTAACCCCTTGCTTCCGGCAAATTGCCCTGACTCAGTAGAGGTTTTTAATTACTGTATAAGAAACTCGTCTGTTGAAGTGGTAATAAACCCCTGCGGCTCAATAAACTTAAAGGACTTAAAAACGGGAAAAGCTTTTAAAAACTTGCATATAATTACAGACCGGGCGGATATTGGCGATACATACAATTATGCGCCGTTTTCCGATGATAAACTACTGAAAGCCGAACTTATAAGCACCGGGATAAAAAACAAAGGCCCTCTACAAGGAGTATTGGAGCTTACTTACAGATTAAACATTCCAAAATATTTTGATTATAACAGCAATTCCAGGAGCTCAGAGACAGAGAAAACAATTATTACAACGGAAATTATTTTATCGGCCTGCTCAAAACGAGTAGAATTCAGGACTTTCTGGAAAAATTGCAGCGAAAACCACATTATGCAGCTAAAATTTAACTTGCCGGAAAAAATTGCGCAAACAGTTTCAGAAGATGCTTTTGGCTTAATTACAAGGGATTTTGATCCGGGTTATACGCCGGAAGAGCATATTCCGGCGCAAAAAGGACAGGAATTAAGGACAAATTCAGCTCCAATGCAAAGATTTGTATTTGCCCGGGGGCTGGGGATAATTACGGAAGGACTTTCTGAGTATGTAATCAGCCAAAACTCCCTTAATATAACCATATTAAGGTCAGTTGGAAAGTTATCGGAGATATCTTTGAATACCCGAAAATTCCCGGCAGGCCCTGCTCTTAATACCCCGGGAGCGCAGTGCCGGGGTGATCAATCCGTAAGATACGCGCTTTGCGTTTCCGATTCTCCGAAGGAGCTTTTCAAAGAAGCTGATGAGTTTATGGGAAGCGTTATTAGCTTTACAGGACAGGCTTTAGAAGAAACTTCCGGTTTTTTCACAAAAATTCTTGGCCACTGCAAAGGCAGCGCCGAAGAATTTTTTCCGCTGTCCTTAATAAAAATATCCAATGATAACTTGCTTGTATATGCGGTTAAGTCTCCGGAAAACAGGAACTTAAACGGAGTTGTAATTAGACTGTTCAACGTTTCAGATATTCCCGTTAAGGCTTTTTTTAGCAGTGAATTGAATTTTTCAGGGTTTATGGAGTTAAATTCACTGGAGGAGCCAATTTCTGAAAAATATGGAATGGGTAAAGAAGTCATTTTCGGTCCACAACAGCTGAAGAGTTTCTGTTTTTTCCTTTAAAAACCTTACAGGGCTTTATGCCAAACATTCATACTCTCGATTTTACCGTAAATATTGGTGTTATTTATAAGTGTTCCTCCAAAATCATAGTTATTTCCGGCAAAAGTAATATTCATCCCATAAGATAAGCTTCTTGCAATAGTATAAGTTGTTTTAACATCCATACTTCGCATCTTTTTCTCCATTTCCCGGAGCAAATATAAAGAAAAGCCTTTTCCCCTATAGTCATTATGAGTTGCAAAGTCTGTCATTTCAGCGTTTTGATTGCCATAATCAATTTCAGCAGACGATAATGCAGCCAGTAGCCCGGATTTTTTAATACCAAAGTATATTACATTGTCTTTCATTGTTTTTTGGATATATTCAGGGTCAAAAATAGGGAAGGGATAGGTTTTAAATACCTGTTGATAAAGACAGGCAATATTCTTTGCATCATCGGGGTTTAAGAGCTGAAATTCAAATCCATCCGGTAAATATAAGGTTTTATTTTCTGTTTTTTTAGCCAGGCTGGCAGAAATTACTGCATCAATTTCTTCTTTATCTCTCAGGGTACTTCTTTGTTTATCCAGGTATTTAACCATAAAGGCGCAGTCTTCCAGGCCTTTAAAAAAGCCCGGAATAAATGCTTCCCGGGTATAGCCGGAATTAATAAACTCTTTTTGTTCAGATATCGGAATTTTGGTAAAAATTTTTGTATAATTATTTTCTCTTGCAAGGGATTCAATATAATCAATCAGTGATTTAACCCTGCCTTTAGCAGCTTTCATCAGGTAAACACGGTTATTATCCTTTCCGTGCTGAATCAGGGAATCTTCAAAATGTTCTAAAATATCAGGCATACTATTCTTCGTTATCTTCTTCTCTTCTGTTCAGTCTGTAGCAGTCTTCAGGGATGAGCGATATGGTTTCATCGTGGTCTGAAAGAAGTTTTTCAAGGCCTATAGGCACTATTTCCTGGGCCGGGTCTATGTTTAAGTCTAAATCGCATTCTGCACATTTTAAGTCACAGCAGATATTATTGTAATTATCAGGTTCACGGTAAGAGGTTATAACCCCTTCATAATTGCGGAGGATAACCTTGTTAACAGACCAGGACACAAGGTAGTTAGGGTTAATAGGAATTTTTCCACCGCCACCCGGTGCATCTACTACAAATGTAGGGATTGCAAACCCGCTGGTATGCCCCCTTAAGGTTTCCATAATTTCTATACCTTTGCTAACCGGCGTCCTAAAATGCTCAAGACCTTCTGACATATCACATTGATATAAATAGTAAGGCCTTACCCTGTTTTTAACCAGTAATTGCACAAGCTGCTTCATAATCCGTGGACAGTCATTGACATCAGCCAGCAATACACTCTGGTTTCCCAGGGGAAAACCGGCATCCGCAAGTTTTTCCAGGGCATTTCTTGAAGAAGAGGTAATTTCCCGGGGATGATTGAAATGGGTATTAAACCAGATCGGATGATATTTTCTGAGGGTTTCCACCAGCTCGTCGGTTATCCTGTAAGGCAGGACAATGGGCATTCTTGAGCCAATCCTTATGATTTCCACGTGAGAAATGCTTTTTAGCTCACCCAGGATATGGTCAAGGTTTTCATCTGAAAGCATCAGCGGATCGCCCCCTGAGAGCAATACATCCCTGATTCCCGTGTTTTTACTTATGTATTCAATTCCCGTTTTAATCTTTTCCCTGTCAGGAATGTAATCTACATCTCCTACTTTTCGTTTCCTGGTGCAGTGCCTGCAATACATAGAACAGACATTGCTGATATGAAACAATACCCTGTCAGGATACCTGTGAGTTATCAATTCTACCGGACTATCGCTATCTTCCGCAAGTGGATCGCTCATATCGTATTTGCAGGTTATTAATTCCCGGGGATCAGGAAATGCCTGCTTAAAGATCGGATCGTTTTGGTAATTACCGGGATTTATAAGGGAAAGGTAGTATGGAGTGATGGAAAGCGGGAATTTTTCAGTGGTTTTTTCCAGTTTAGATCTTTCATCATCAGTAAAATTAATGCTTGTGAGCTTTTCGAATGTCTCTATATCTTTTATTGAATGTTTTATATGCCATTTCCAGTTCTTCCATTTAGATATGGAAATGTCTTCCTCTATTTTTTTGGCTAACTCTCTTTGTTCCTTGTCAAATATCACTTATAAGTCCTTGTATAGCTTTATTTGTAAATGATTACGGACTGTTTAAAAAGTCAAATTTCTCTTTACTTAATATTTTCCATTAGTTAGGCTTTTAAATCAAAAATTTATAAAAAGACATGCTTGTGCAATAATCCTGTTTATGAAAACAACAGGCAAAGAAACTGCTTATAAGGATTTTATGGCGCCGGGAAGTTTTATAGGCGCAACCCTGACAGCTTCCGGAATTAAAAATTCCCTGATAATCTTTCATGGCATAGCCGGTTGCAACGTAGAGGCTGTACACTTTAGATCAGACCAGATTCCCGGAGGCAGCTATACCCCTATAATACCGACAGGCTTAAATGAAGCGGACTGTATTCATGGAGGAAACGAAAAACTTTTAAAGACTTTGCGGGACTCAATCGCCAGGACTCAAGCAAAAAGCCGTCCTCCTGAGATTGTTTTTATCCTTACAAGCGATGCTCCCTCCATTGTTGGGGATGATATTTACACAGCAGCAAGAGTTGTAGAAGAAGAAACCGGGATACAAATTATTGCAATCGATACCCCGGGTTTTTTAGAAGGGCTTTCTTCGGGGATAGACATAGTTTTATCAGCATTATTAAATAAAATTCCCCCCGATAAAAGCAATAACCAGTCTAAAAATACCATAAATCTTATAGCGCCTTATTTAATGGGGTCTAAAAACTGGAATAACGATTCTGATGAAATCGTAAGGCTTCTTGAGTCATCAGGAATTAGTGTTAAACTTAACCTTTGCAGGAATTTCAGCCTGAAATCCCTTAGTAAATTCACGGGCGCCGGATGTAATTTAAACCTGTCTGCTGAGGAGATGCCGGAGTTTGAGCAAAAAAGCCTTGAAATGGGCGTAGAAAATTATTACAGGAATGTTCCAATACCCGTAGGCATTGCAAACACTGAAGAATGGCTGTTAAGTATCGCCCGGGATATTGGGGAAGAGGAAAAAGCAAAAGAAGTCCTAACAGCCGACCAAAAATTTGTGCAGGAGCAATTGAGGTTTAACTACAATTTCAGCTGGATGTCCACACTTATGTACCAGAAAAAATGCGGGCTTCTTGCGCATGCAAAGTTTGGCGCATCCCTTGCACGTTGCCTTGCCTGGGATTTTGGGATTATACCCGGGGTTATTGGGCTAAGAGCGGAAACTGACAGGGCAATTGAGCAGTCACTTGAGCTTTTGGAACCGCTTAAAGGGCAGGCGGAGTTTGAAATATTAATTAATCCCGCTTATTTTGAATATGGAAACGCCATTAAAAAAGCCGGTGTAGACTTTTCAATAGGTTCTATCCACGATAAGCCTTTGTGTCTTGGGCATAAAATCCCGCATTTATCGCTGTGCGGGTTTAATTTCTTTAACCAGTACAATTTTATCCCTTACCCTAATATGGGAATACGGGGTGTTTTAGGGCTTTTGAGCGAGCTTTCCCGCATAATGGAGGAAACTTTTTACCTCAAGGAAATGATTTCAGCCAATAATTATGATTGCAGGTAAACTCTCTTTAATTTTGTAAAGCCTCTGCATAACTTAATTTCGCTTATCAATATAAAAAAAGGTGTTTTATAAAAATTTTCAATATATTATTATATTAAGTGTAAAAAATAATAAAACCATAGGGAATATAAATGAAAAAGAAAAAAGGTTTTACTATACTGGAAGCGATAGTTATTGCAGTTATCCTGGCGGTTGCCGCATTATTTTCCATTCCTGTATTTTTTACACCGGAAAAGCAGAAACAAGAAGCTACGGTCAGGGCTAATGTTAGTATAGCAGCGTCTGCCGCCGCAAGTGGATTTGCCGTAAAAACCGGCGCTAATGCCGAGAGAATTGCTGAAGCCGTTATTATTAAATTGAACAATACTACAAAAAACCCTATTGAAAAGGATGAGGACGCTTATTTTTTAAATTCATCTCCCGTAAAAGGCGCGGTAGTCCTGATACCCGATAATGAAGAAAAGCTTATAAAAATTAAAGGTTACGGCGAAACTCCGGATGAACCGCTTTTAACAAAGATTATCCGGGCTCCTGATGATTATCAATACACTAAAGACGGGATGTAGCGCAGCTTGGTAGCGCACTTCGTTCGGGACGAAGGGGTCGCTGGTTCGAATCCAGTCATCCCGATTTTATTGTACAAGGCAATCCTTTGGCTAATGTGCCGAAGGGCTTTTCCTTTTTTAAATCCCTAAATGTATTTATAATTTCTCAGCTGGTTTGACAATTTTTATCAGGGATCTTGATAATCGGTGGACAAGTTTGCCAATTTTACCTATCAAGTGATATCTCCAATTTTATCAAAGTTAATTTTGTAGCCTAATATTTTTGCAATAATCTCAACCTCATTAAAGGATAATGTACCTCTTCTTAGTTTTTGAGAAAGACTTTGCAAAGTGTATTTTTGTCCTGTTTTTTCAGTCATTAAATTAGCTAACTCTGTTAAAGTATAAAGCTCTTTTCCCAATAATGATTTTACTTCTTCTCGTACAGGCATTATTTCTCCTTGATTAACTAATATTGTACGATTATACCTATAACTTGACAAATATAAGTAGCTAGTTTAATATATTCAATATAAATGTACAATGTTAAATACATAAGGATAGTTTTATGAAAGAAATCTTAATAGAAATAGTCGACCTAAACGAAAAGAACTTAGCAATACTTGAGCAAATGTCAACTTTGTCTGAGATGATGTATAATAATTTTATAGATTATGATATGCAACCTATGCTTCTGATGGTTAGTGACAAGCTCAAGGAAAATATTAAGATTTCAAAACAAATTGAAGATAAATTATTTAAAGATTTTCATCTTACTTATGAGTAATATCTTTTTCCGTACAAATTCCCTACTTGACTCGAGTTGCTAATTGCATAGTCATATCCTGGCTTTTGGCTAATTGGCGACTCAAGTTAATTAGCAACTCAAGTTACTTGAAAAAACAAAGGGGAACTTGCACATTTACTTCCATCTGTCTTAAAATCAATTATAATAATAAATACAGGCGTATTTTTCTAAAATCCGTTGCAGTTTTGAAGCTGTTTTGATACAAAAAAGGTGAAGTTTCAGGAATTATTGTCATTTTGATTTCTTTAGCTAAGACTTAGACTATATAAGGCTTAAGTCGATTTTTGCAACACTATCAAACTTCATGAAAAAGTATAGTATTGTGGATATAATTTTTCAGTTGATTTGACAATTTTTATCAGGGAGTTTGAAAATGTATGTCCTCAAATACTAATTTGTATTCTAGAATGTCAAAAATTACTAACATTTCGTTATAAGAAATACTTCCTCTTCTTAGCTTATGAGATAAACTAGCTGGTAAATAATTTTTATTTAGCTTAATGCTCAACTCTTTTGCAAGTTCTTTCATTGTCTTGCCTCTTTGAGCTAAAAGCGATTTTATTCTTTCTCTTGCTTGTAGTTCCATAACTTTATAATACATTTTTGTCTTATTGTTGACAAAAACGTCATTCTCTATTTATAATAAATGTTAAATAAGACAATAAAGAGATATTTATTACATTTTTTGTTAATAAAGGAGCAAAAATGGAAGAAGTGAAAAGTTATAACTTTAGCGAAAAAGAATTTAAAAAGGTAGCAAAGCTCGCTGATGATGTTCATAATACGATAGTTGTATTAAAAGGTTTTTGCGAAAATGAACCATATAGTCCTGATTTCATGCATATCAAGCCGGTAGTCGATTTTCTGCATGAAGAAAGCGATAAACTCACTACTATTTTTATTGCTTATCCCGAAAAATAACTTCTTATTAATTTTCCTCTTAAATGAGTATAAGAAAAAATATTCATATACCGATTTCAATAAATAATCTTAAAATGAAGTAAATTAACATAAATCGGTATGGCGAGAATGAGTTCGCAAGCTCACATCCGCTTCGCTTGCGAAGCAGGCGGCGCTGTCCGCATTTTAGCAGCGAAGCAGGCGGCGCTGTCCGCATTTTAGCAAGCAGGAGCGACGTTTTCTTAATGTCGGGCTCTCGCTGCCGCAGTATGAATGAGACTATGCTCCCGCAGGCATGAATGAGCTACTGCGTTAGCTGCCGTGCATTCCCACCCAGAAGGAAGTCAAGGGCCTTCGGCCCTTAGAATGAGTTTGAGCCGAAACACCTGCTCATCGCAGCTGTTTCGGTTCTTCACTCCCGCAATTTAACAATTCCATATAGATTTTTGAAAAATCCAGAAAATTATACCAACCTATAACTGGTTTTTAGCTAACCCGTCATT
>JANQIY010000350.1 GCA_028281965.1 Candidatus Gastranaerophilales bacterium | reverse complement strand
TTAGAATTTATGATGATGAAAATATCTTGGTTCCGGACAGGTCAGGCAAAAACAGACGTCTCTATTCTTTTAATGACATAAAAAAAGGGGAGTTTATCCGATACCTGATACGAAATCCGGGGCTCAACCTGGCAGGAGTAAGGATTACCCTGAAATTACTTGAAAAATTAAAAGTTTCTCCTGATAACTATGAAAAAATAATCGAAGAAATATATTTAAAACACGATTTAAATAAACAAAAATAGAATTTTTTAACCCAACCTCAAATAATGCGGATTTAAAGCTGTTAGGCCAATTTTATAAATTGACCCAACCTGCCCAATTTATTTATAATCTTCTCCACTGTTTGCCGGAATCTTCCAAATCTCCCGTAACATATCCGGTGAGTTCATTTAATGATTTAAATTCAATGTTTGATTTTGTTTTATACAAATCATTGTATTGAGTAATTTGTAACAAATTTTGCTTTATATCTTTTTCACGTTCAAGTTTTAATTGCTTATTTGCAGGAACAATCAAGTATGAGTTTTTTAATAAAATAAATTCTGACTTACCTTTGGTTTTATCAGTTCTATATTTAGCTTTTAGCTCAACCCCGCCTTTTAGCTCTCTGACAACTAATGAAAAAATTACATCTTCTTTAGGAGCGCCAAATTTAGATTCTGCCTTTTCTAATATTTTGTCCAGCTTCATAAAATCAAGCATTATTTTAATAGCAGGAATACTTATCCCATAAGTATGAACAAGGATTCTGATTTTTTTAATACAGTCAATATCATTTAAGCTATAAAGTCTTTTTTTAGGTGAAGGCCTATATGGAGTTATAAGCCCTTCAATTTCATACCTTCTTAACCTATCAGTTGATATTCCTATTTCATTTGCTATGTATGAAATTGAAAACGCAGGTTTATCCGGGTCTATTTTAGCTTTTTGCCTGAAACTCAATGTTATTACCTTAAAATTAATTAAGTTTTATAACATTTATTTTATTGGTTTCATATGATTTATAAAATTAGGCATAATAATATTTAATTATAAAATGTTAAAAGATTTGATAATTAAATGTTTTATTTTATAATATAAAAACTAGACTAAGCATATAGATATGAAGGCAAAAAATTCTATGGATAAAACCTCATTTATGGAAACCTCACTTGAAACAGATAAACCTATGTTCCCAATAAGCGTAGTGGCAGATATTCTCAAAGTACACCAGCGTACGCTAAGGATATATGATGATGAAAATATCTTGGTTCCGGACAGGTCAGGCAAAAACAGACGTCTCTATTCTTTTAATGACATAAAAAAAGGGGAGTTTATCCAATACCTG
>JANQIY010000349.1 GCA_028281965.1 Candidatus Gastranaerophilales bacterium | reverse complement strand
CAAGGAGCCTGTATCCAAAAAGTTGATGCAGAAATTATGCGCCTTTTCCGGCCTGCCGGAAGAGGAAATCACAAGCTGGTCTGTGGCCGATAAGTATTCAACCGAGGCACTGCAAACAGCGGTGAAGTGTTCAGGTTAAATTAAAACTTTCGAGTTTTTAACGGATTTCCTGATGGTTTTTTATTTTTTCAAGGACTTTCTTTACTTTCATTTCCAGTTCCTCGACCGAGCCATTGTTTTCTATTGTAAAATCAGCTTTTGCAATCTTTTCCGGGCCGAAGTCCTGTGAGTTAATCCTGTTTTTAGCTTGCTCCTCAGTTAAATTCCTTGATTTTGCCAACCTTTCAATCCTGGTATTTTCATCAGCCGTTATCAGGATTACAAAGTCAAAAAGAATGTCCATATTTGATTCATAAAGCATGGGAACACTTACTGCTATAAGCTTTTTATCCCTGTTATTATTAAAAAATTCCTCGGTAATTTTTCTAACTTTCGGATGGATAATTTTTTCCAGCGCTTTTAGTTTTTGCTTATCCGAAAAAACAATTCCGGCAACTTTTTGCCTGTCAATCGAGCCGGATTCTTTCCTGACATCAACTCCTGCCCGGGCAAAAAGCCCATAGACCCTGTTTATGATTTTTTCGTCATTTTCCAGGAGGTCATGTACGATTTTATCGGTATCGAGCGTAACTATTCCCTGTTTTTGCAGGGAACTCTCCGCCTGTGACTTCCCGGAAGCTATGCTGCCTGTAATCGCAACTTTTATCATAGTATAATCATTTATCACCTGTTAAGCTCCAATATTATGATACAACACGAAAAATACATGAAAAGATGCATAGAGCTCGCGAAACTCGGGGAAGGCCGGGTTTCGCCGAATCCGCTTGTCGGGTCGGTAGTCCTGGATAAAGAAGGGAATGTCGCAGCTGAGGGGTATCACGAAAAGTACGGGGAATCCCATGCCGAGGTTAATGCGCTTAACCTGGCAGGAGAAAGGGCAAAAGCAGGGACTTTATACATAAACCTTGAACCCTGTTCTCACCATGGCAAAACCCCGCCATGCGCTGACAGGGTCGTAGAATCCGGCGTTAAGTCCCTTGTAATCGGAATGACCGACCCTAACCCGCTGGTGGCAGGCAGGGGTATTCAAAAGGTCAGGTCTGCCGGCATTGAGGTTACGGAAAACGTTTTAAGCAGGGAATGTAAGAAACTGAATGAAATTTTTATCAAAAACATAACCCTGGAAAAACCTTTTGTAGCAATAAAAACAGCTTCTACAATGGACGGGAAAATAGCCGCTTATACGGGAAAAAGCAAATGGATAACTTCTGAGCCCGCAAGAGAAGAAGTCCACAGGCTGAGAAACAAATACGATGCTATAATCACCGGCTCGGCTACGGTGATTGCCGATAATCCCGCACTTGACTGCCGAATCCCGGAAGGACAAAACCCTGTCAGGATCATCGTGGATTCAGGGCTTATCACTCCGGGGAATTCACGGGTTTACCGGGATGACGGGGTTCGGGTTATGGTTGCGACTTTTGAAAACTCAACGGGCAGGGAAAAATATCCAGAACATGTAAAATTTCTGGAATGCCCGCACCTTAACAGAAAGATAAACCCGGAGTTTTTAGTTAATGAACTTTATAATACGGGAATTAACAGTATAATGATAGAAAGCGGCGCAAAGCTTAACGGGGCTTTTTTGCAACAAAAGCTGGTTGATAAAATTTATTTTTTCCTTGCCCCAAAGCTAATGGGCGATAAAAATGCGTTATCTTCTTTTGAAGGGTTCACCGCGAAAAACCCCGACGAGTGCATAAAACTGGAATTTCAGGATATAAAAAGCTTTCCGCCTGACTTGATGATAGAAGGATATATAAATGGATAGAAACATAAAAAAGTTTAAAGAATTAGCTAAAGAATACAGAATTCCGTTATGGATATGTTTAATTTATGCCGTAATTATTTTTATCCTTGCGGAAACCACAAACTGGTTTTTTGGGTTGAAACCTCTTCAGAATGGCATTTTGCGGCTTATACAGTCCGTGAATCTTGATTTAATGTTTGAAGACTTCGTTTATTCAATTAAACCTTATATTGATCAATATTCAGGAGTTAATATACCGGTATTTTCTTCATTGAAAAACTGGGTTTGGTTACTGCCTTTTATTATTTATTCTTTTATTACAGGAGTTGTTCATAATATATTATATAGAATCAGCTTTTTGTTTAAAACTTTTTCTATTACTTCTGTTATTTTAGGTTTGATAAAAATAATCGCCCTTTCCGTGCCTTATGGGGTTTTACCTGTTTTTGCCTATTTCCCGGACTTTTTTAGCAAATATTGCTATGATATTATCCCAATAGTATTTGCTTGTTTTATTTTTACGATTCTTGGGGCTGAATTTTCGGTTTTTTGGCGGCATAACATTCAAAACCCTGACAACAATCCTTACTGGCAGAGGTAAGGAAGAAACAAAAAATTCTTATGTAAAATTTTCAAAAATATTCCTTATTAAATTTTTTCGGTCGAGCGACCGACCGAAGGGAGGGAAGCGAGACCA
>JANQIY010000328.1 GCA_028281965.1 Candidatus Gastranaerophilales bacterium | reverse complement strand
TTGAAAAGACCTCATTCTAAGTGCTTACATTTATGAGGTCTTTTTTATTTTATTTTTGTTCCATTTTCGATTTTACAAATTAATTCGCGACTCGAGTTAATTAGCAAATTCAAGTTAAACAGAGCATTTTTTCTTTAGCAAAGGAAAACCTGCCGATTCTCTTTGCGTATAATAAAGTTTGGCTGTTTTTTCCGCTATTCTCCTGATCCTGTTAATATAATTTGTCCTCTCATCCTTGCTTATAACGCCTCTGGCATCAAGAAGATTAAAGGTATGGGAGCATTTCAGGACATAATCGTAGCCCGGAAGCACAAGTCCGGCTTCAATTGCATTGCCTGCCTCTTCATAATAAAGGTCAAAAAGCTTAAACAGGATTTCGGGGGTAGATGTTTCAAAGTTGTATTTTGACTGCTCTATTTCGTTCTGCAGGTAAATCTCGCCGTATTTAACATTTTCATTCCATTGAATATCGAAAACGCTGTCGACATCCTGAAGGTACATAGCTATTCTTTCCAGCCCATAAGTAAGCTCAAGCGCTACCGGCCGGACGTCAAGCCCGCCTGCCTGCTGAAAATACGTAAACTGCGTGACTTCCATACCGTCCAGCCAGAATTCCCATCCAACTCCCCAGGCGCCAAGGGTTGGGGATTCCCAGTTATCTTCGACAAACCTTATATCATGGTTTTCAAGCTTTATCCCGAGCGATTCGAGGCTTTTCAGATAAATATCCTGAGCGTCATCAGGAGAAGGTTTTAAGATTACCTGATACTGGAAATAATGCTGAAGCCTGTTGGGATTCTCGCCATATCTCCCGTCAGTAGGCCTCCGGCAGGGTTCTACCATTGCCATGTTATAAGGCTCAGGGCCTATTGCCCTCAAAAATGTCGCCGGGTTCATTGTGCTTGCCCCTTTTTCTATATCGTAAGGCTGCTGGATTATACAACCGTAATCTGACCAGTATTTATTCAGTTTATGAATTATTTCCTGAAAAGTTATCGTCATTTTATTTCTCCTTTTTTTAAAATATTTTACCCCATGATAATCCAAACCGGTAGTGGTATAAAATGACGTTATAACCTGTCTATTCTACTGTTTATCACCCCGCACCAGTTGCGGGGCAGGCTTTTCAAGCGCGGCATGACATCAGGCGTTAAACTGCTACAAACTAAAAAACCCTGTGTTAATCACAGGGTTTTTTATATAAATCTTTTTAATTTTATCCTTTAGCATTTAATTTATTTCCTAAAACTTCACTCGTTCTAACTGGTGTTGTTAGGTCAAAGCTGCCAGGATCAAAGCCAGAATAGAGATCAGGCCTTGTTTGTATTCCAGCAGTTGATATTCCAGTACCTGTTGGGATTGCATTCGGATTTCTTCCTGCTATTGTCTGGTATCCAAATGGCATAACTGAAGGATTAATATTACTTGCTGAAGCTGTCATTGTTCACCTATTAATTAATTTCAATATAATAATATCTTACTATTATAAAGTTTCGAAATTGTTAGAAATTTCCTTATTTTTTCATTTTGTTACAAATTTTAAAAATTAAAATTTAGAACTCCCATATAATATATTATACTATTTTAAAAATGGATTTCATAGAGAGAAGGGGTAAAATGCCGGCTAAAAAAATATTGATAATAGAAGATAATCCCGCAAACATGAAACTTGCAAGCGATATTCTGACAGCTAACGGCTATGACGTAATGAAAGCATCCGAAGGAATGGCCGGTTTTGAAATGCTTAAGCAAAACAGCAAAAATATAAACCTGGTACTGCTGGACCTTAAATTGCCTGATATTGACGGTATTGAGGTTATAAAAAAAATAAAGGCCGATCAAAATACCTGTAACATACCTGTAATAGTAGTCTCAGCGCATGCAATGGAAGCTGATATAAAAAACTCAATGGAGGCCGGTTGCGCTGATTATATTACAAAGCCCATTAATATACAGGAATTTTTGGGCAGGATTAAGTCAGCTGTATAATTTTTTGCCGATATATTGCGAAAAAATGGCTTTTTTATTACAGTTCTTGCTATAGTTGCAATAACAACTATAGTGTTTTTAGTTAATAAAGGAGCTGAATAATGGTTCAACAAAGGTTTAAGGTAGAAGAAAACCTGGATTATCAAATCAGTAAGACCGTACAGATAATGAAAAATTCCCTGTACCGGATGTTCAAGGAAAAGAGTCATAACATTACTACTGAGCAATGGAGCGTGCTGGCAAAACTTTATTATGAAGACGGAATTTACCAGAGGCAGCTGGGTGACTGCTTGCACAAGGATAAGCCTACCATAACAAGGATTCTTGACCTTATGGAGAAGAAAAACCTTATCATAAGAATTCCTGATGATAAGGACAGACGAAAATCCAAGGTCTATCTTACCCAGGATGGAAAAATCCTTGTGAAAGACTTGATACCCGTTGCTGAAGAGTTTCAAAACCAGCTTTGCAGCGGAATTTCCCGCGAGGAAGTTGAAAAATTCATAAATATCCTGGAAAAATTCCTGAAAAATATTGCCCAATCAGTTTAATTCTATGTTAAAAACAATTTCAAAATACCTGGTAAGTAAAGGTATTATATTTTTGCTTATCCTCTCGCTGTTTCCAGGGAGGGTTTTTGGGCAGCAGCAGAAGGAAAAAGAGCCTATAACTTATGAAAAACCCGATATTTGCGGGGAAATTGTTTTTGATCCAACGGCAGGGGAATACCCGATAACCCTGGAAGAGTCCCTGTCAATCGTTTTGGATAAGAACTTTGATGTGAAAATTTTTACTGAGCGGAAAAACAGGAGTAAGTGGCTGTTTTATGAATCAGTTACGGACTGGTTGCCTGATGTGTTATTTGAGCATGAGCTTTTCCGGGTAGCAGGTACTGTCCTGGTAGGGGATATTCTCCCTATCAGCATATCTGAAACTCCTATTGAGGTAAATTTTATACTTGACTACGATATAAACATAAGAAAATATTTTCAGCTAAAAGAAACCCTTTATGATTTTAATTCCCAGAAAAAAGAACTGGAATTCACAAAAGACGAGGTTATTTTAGAGACTGTCCGGAATTATTATGAGTTGCTGAGAGCAAAGCTGAACATAGACATACTTGAAGTAAACAAAGAGCAGATTGAAGAGCAGCTGAGGATAAATCAAAGTAAGCTGGAAGCGGGGGTCGGCACCAAGTTTGATGTGTTGCGCGCGGAAGCTGACCTTGCAACAGCCGATCAGCAGCTGATCCTGGCAAAAAATACTTACAGGCTGGAGCAGGCACAGCTTGCAAACACGCTGGGAATTCCGGTTTTGTTCCAGCTTGTGCCTAATAATAAAGACGTCTTTATAAAAGAAATATTTGAAGACTGCTTTACGATTGAACATGCTAAAATGATTGCCCTGGTAAACAGACCGGATCTTGCGGCCCAGCAGTTCAATGTGGAAGCGGCGAGACAGAGAAAATATGCGGGATACGCCCCTTATATCCCGGAACTTAAGATATTTGGACGACTTGCAGAGCAGGGGACTTCGAGACTTGGGTTATTCCCCAGCAGGCTGCTTGGGTTTCGGGTGAACTGGAACGGCTTTGATAACCTGGGATTTAAAGGTTTTACCCAGATCAAAGCCCGGAATGCCAGGTTAAGAGAAGAACAGTTTGAATACATAAACCGGGCAAGGAATATTGAAGAAAACCTTGTAAGTGCTTATTTCAGCACTATAGCGGCAAGGGAGCTTGTGGAATCCACAGAAAGGGAACTTCGATCCGCAAAGGAAAGCAGGAGGCTGTCGGTTATCAGGCTGGAAGCGGGGGTTGGGACGTTTATTGATGTTTTGCAGGCGCAAAGCACCTACACAACAGCCAGAATTAACAACCTAAGGGCAATAGTGGAATATAATATTTCCCAGTCAGAACTTTTGTTTGAAATGGGCGTTATTTCGGCTAATAATGTTTTAGGCGGATTTAAAAGCGGGACTTATAAACCAAACCGCAATATTCAAAGATCCAGGGAATATAATAAAAAAATTAAAGAAGAGCTTAAAGAGGCCGAGCAGGATGAATTCAAAAGAACGCAACCGGAGACAAATCGGGATAAACCCAAAGAATCAAAGCCGGAGTCAAAAACAAAGACTAGATGATTACCTGGTTTCAAAAGGCTGGTTTGACACAAAGAGCCAGGCGCAAGCCGCGCTTATGAGCGCCCGGGTAAAAATTAACGATGAGGTCATAACCAAAGCCGGAACCTGGATAAAACCCGATAAGGAGATTTATGTAGAAGTAAAAAACCAGCCTTACGTTAGCAGGGGAGGCTTTAAGCTGGAAAAAGCGGTTAAAGAATTTGATATTAGCGTAAAAGACAAGGTTTGTCTGGATATAGGCGCATCAACAGGAGGATTTACTGATTTCTTACTGCAAAACGACGCTTCCAGGGTTTATGCGGTAGATGTGGGCTATGGCCAGCTTGCCTGGAAGCTTCGCCGGAACCCTAAAGTCGTTGTTATTGAGCGGACTAATATTAAAACCGCTTCTGCCGGGGATATCTATGCCGATATTGGTTCCAGCAGTCAGTATGCACAGTTTGCCTGCGTTGATGTGTCTTTTATCTCGGTCACAAAGATTTTGGGAAATATCAAATCCCTTATGAACCCGGAGGTGCAGGAGCTTGTCATATTGATAAAACCGCAATTTGAGGCCGGACGGGAGCAGGTTCCTAAAAGCGGGGTGATTAAAGATAAAAAAATTCATTACGAGGTAATAAAAAAAGTGTCGGATTACAGCAGAAATGTCGGTTATTTCCCGATAAGCCCGGCATTTTCCCCTATAAAAGGCCCGGCGGGAAATATTGAATACCTTATCTATTTAAGTAACGCCCCTGCTTGCGGTAAAATAGACTCATCAGGATTTGAGCAGTTAATTTTAGAAGTGGTGGAAAAATCCCATGAGCATTTCGACCAAAATACAGTCAAAAAATAATAAGACCCTGAATTTGGAAAAGGTTGGCATTATCTATAACGTTGAGCATGAAGCCGCCGAGCCGGTTGCAAAAACGCTCGAAGACACGCTGGGTTCAAGGGGATTTCCGAATATAGCAAAATATGAGGTTCACGGTAAAAAAGATAAATTTCCTGTCGATACCGAGCTTGGGCTGGTGTTTGTAATTGGCGGGGATGGGACGTTTCTCGGGGCAGCAAGAGGATTTTCTCCTTACGGCATACCTCTTTTTGGGATAAATACCGGTAGGCTTGGCTTTTTATCACAGCTTAAACCTGTTGATATAGAAAAAGGGGTTGAAAAAATAACGGCCGGCGAATTTGTAATAGATGAAAGGCTTATGATAAAAAGCTCTATAGAAAACGAGCCGGATAATCATATAGCGCTCAATGACGTTGTCATAAAAGGCGGGGAAATTTCCCGTACTGCCCAGCTTTTTTTATACATAAACGGCATGCATGTCTGTGACTACCTTGCAGATGGGTTGATAATTTCTACCCCAACCGGTTCTACCGCTTATACTCTTTCAGCCGGCGGGCCCGTGGTTGTCCCTGAGCTGGAGGCTTTTGTTATCGTCCCGATATGTCCCCATTCCCTCACCACACGCCCTATTGTAATTCCTGCTGATGAGGAAATTGAGGTTAAGATTAAAATTGACTCTGATCATATTTTTGTAACAAATGACGGACAGGAGTCCATTAAGATTAACAGCAAAAAAACGATCAGGGTTACGAAAAATGAGTATAAAGCACGGTTAATTACCCTGAAAGATAATAATAACGGGTTTTACAGTATTCTCAGGCAAAAACTTCACTGGGGGATTTCTCCTCAAGTTAAATAACCTTTGGGCAAGGAATTTCCGATTGTAATAAAAACTAACCTGACATAAGCTATTCCCTGTCGGATATACCAACGGGGATTTATGCAATAAGACATTGAAACCGGCATAAGTGTAAATTAATGTAAAAAAAAAATAGTTTTTTGAAATTTGAGGTTAAAATTTGCCTTTAATTAAATAGGAAATGATTCATAAGATTCAAAAAACAAGCAAATAAACTTCCCATTTAACTAAAAAACATTTCCCTTTCCTTCCCTTTCTATAAAGAGATTTTAAACCCTTTTAAAAAAGGGTTTTTTTTTTGCGAAAATTTCTTTTACCCAAGGCTAAGCCCGCAGCACAAGTTAAGTGACTGACCGGTAATTCCGTATGCGGAGTCGGATATCAGGTACTTTACAAGCTCGGCGATTTCATCAGGGTTAATCCAGCGTCTTTGCGGAACCATTTCCAACTGTTCATTAAGCTGTTCCGTGGTTAATGAGGTCTCAGCCAGGTCTGTTTTTACCCAGCCCGGGTTAATAACGTTTACCGTGATCCCAAATTCCGCCAGCTCAAGGGCAAGTGATTTGCTTAAGCCGATTAATCCCGCTTTTGTTGCGGAATACAAAGAAGCGTTCGCTTCACCCACAGCTCCGCTTATTGAACCCATGTTTACTATTCTTCCCCATCTTTGTTTCTTCATTTCAGGGACAACAAGCCTGCATAACTCATAAGGGAACTGAAGATTAACTTTTAATATCTGTTCGATATTTTCAAGAGGGACTTCTTCAATTTTTGACCACTTATATAAGCCTGCATTATTGACTAAAACATCAATATTTCCCAGAATACCAACAGCAGAGCTATAAAGCTCTTGGGAAAAGCCTTCTTCAAGCAAATCTCCTGCAATATACCCGCTGGCATTTATTTCTATAGCAGTTTTAGAAAGCTTTTCATAATTTCTTCCCGTAATTATCACCTGATGCCCGTCTTCCAGGAGTTTTTTGGCGATAGCTAATCCTATCCCTCTTGAGCTTCCGGTTATTAATACTTTTTTTTTCATATCAATCTTAAATTTGCAGGTTTAATAATTTTTATTACTTCCGTAAAACCCGGACAAATCAGGCATCATCATGTTGGAAATCATTGTCTGCATAAATTCCGGGTCTATTTTCTGCTGGCCCTGCGGATTTTGCATCATCATAAGCAAAGGAAGCATGTTCATTGAATTTCCTCCTGATGAAATGCCGGAATTCCCTCCCATTGATGCCGCCAGCATGCTCATTTGCATCATTTCAGGATTAAACCCGCCTGACGCCTGAACCGAATTAAACCCGCCCGGGTTAAAACCTGCTTGCGTAAGTGTTTGATAAGCTTTCGCTATTTCATCAGGTGTGGGTTTTGCGGATTTATCAGGCGTAAAGTTCTCGAACTTTTCCAAATCACTTGATTTAATCTCCCTATTAGAGTTTACCTGGTCTATTATGTATTTGAGCTTTCTTTTTTTAATGGATTCTTCCACGTTTTCCGAATAAAATTTATTTTCAAATTTATTCATATATTCCTGCGTTTTGTCGTCAGCTTTTTTCGTTTTTTTCGGGTAAAGACGTTCCTTTCCCAGCTCAGCCAGAGCCGCAAGCTGGGAATTCGGGTCAATGTATATTACGTTATTGTAAGCTTTTTCAGCCTTATCAAGTTTCCCTATCTGAGCATAGGATATAGCAAGATAGTAGTAAGCAAGCATACTTCCGGGATTGTCTTCGACAATTTTACTCATTGACTGGATTGTTCCCAGATAGTTTTCTTCCTTATAATCCTTGATTCCTCTCAGCAAAAGCTCCTGGTAATCATCAGCAAACGCAGGTGATGATATAAAACTCATGAATAATAATGTAATTAAGAGTTTTTTCATTTTCCCTCTGAATCTTTTTTTATACATAATCTATAATTCTATTTTAATAATTATACCAGACAAGGCAATCCATAATTATACCGATTTAAATAATCCCAATGACAGGTTAAGAATTTTTCAAAAATCCCCACCAAGAATGAGGCTATGCTCCCGCTGCCGCTGGCATGAATGAGCTACTGCGTTAGCTCCCGCTGCCGCCGGCAATGCCGGATTTTACCGGAAACTAACTCATTCTGGTATAGTTTTATTTTTATACCGCAAACCCAACTGAGAGTCTATCTGGAAAATAAAACAATAAACGACCAATGTCATTACGAGGAGGGCAGACAAATAAGCTTGGGTATTGGATATAAACGTTATTCTGCCCGACGTGGTAATCTGTCTAAATGGGCTGAAAGCCCATAATGTCAACCGGCCAGATTGCCACCCCGTGTCAAGCACGGGGCAGGCTTCCTCGCGAATGACAAGTGTTTGCTCGGTTTTGTCTATAAATTATTTCCCGGATAGGTTCTGAAATAAAAATCAACTTTTTAAAGTATATTGCGTTGTTAAAATATTAATACACATTTTAATAACTTCTTTATAACCTAAAAAGAACTTATGTTTAAAAAAACAAACATATAAAGGGTATTCATATATATATATGAAATGTCATTGTATAAGTATCTGAAAGCATGCAATACAGCTATAATATAATACAGAATTGTCTAATAGCTTATATTTGTTGTTCAGGCGATTTTGAGTTAGTGGTTAAAAAAAGCAAGGATGGGTGAGAACGCTGAAAATAAGAATTAAAGAAACCGCAAGAGTGAAAAAAGGATGGAGTCTTTACAGGCTCGCAAAAGAACTTGGTTTACCTCAGCAGACAGTGTATTCCTGGGCAAACGGCAGAACGCAGCCTTCTTATGATAACATGGACAGACTGTGTGAAATCCTGGGATGTATGATAGGAGACCTGTTTGAAGCTGAAACTTCCGGAGAGAAACTTAGTATCGCAGTAAATAGCGATTAAAAAGCTGTCTTTTTAACAGGACAGTCTCTAAAACTAACTTTATACCCAAAACTGTCATAAAATTTAACATTATTGCCCGATCTCATCGCATATTTATATAATATGGGGTGAGTTTTTTTAAGTTGACTTTGTCAGAGGGGGCAGTAAATGGGCAGAAAATTTATTAAAATTTTATCCCTTCAGGAATACGCTAAGAAAAAAAGAAAAGACCGCGTTGAATTTCTTGAGTATGAAACTTGTAATAATTGTGAATTTTATAGAAAAGAAAATGATGTTTGTCTTGGCAACGGCAATATCTCCGGCCTAAAAAACATATCATACTGCCCGATTTCTAAAAAAGCTCTTAATAAAGTTCATTAATTTAACTTAAGTCGCCAATTAGCCTAAAGCCAGGGTATGACTATGCAATTCGCGACTCGAGTTAATTTAGTAAAAGCTTTGTAAAAAATAATAAAGCGTTTTTTAAGAATGTGCCGGACATTTGAATATTTATGTTATAACATGCATACCATTATTTAATATTAGACAAGAAGGGGAGGAAAGTCTGTGACTTCTAATTTATCAGAAGCCGTTAAGCTTACGGAAAATGCCAGAACCGTTTTAAACAAGAGATATTTAAAAAGAGACAGGGAAGGAAACCCGGTGGAAACTCCGGAGGATATGTTCTGGCGAGTGGCGGAAACTATTGCCGGGGCTGACGGGAATTTTGGCAAAAACGAAGCGGAAGTCCGGGAAACAGCGGAAAATTTTTACAAAATGATGTCCGACCTGGCTTTTATGCCGAACAGCCCGACCCTGATGAACGCAGGAAGAGAGCTTGGCCAGCTTTCAGCATGCTTTGTGCTTCCTGTTGAAGACTCGCTTGACCAGATATTTGAAACTATAAAAAATACCGCATTAATCCATAAAAGTGGCGGTGGAACAGGTTTTTCCTTCTCAAAACTAAGACCAAAAAATGACATTGTAAAAACAACAATGGGCGTTTCATCAGGCCCTGTTTCATTTATAGAAGTTTTTAACGCCGCAACCGAAGCGGTTAAACAAGGAGGAACCAGGCGCGGCGCTAATATGGCTATTTTAAGAGTTGACCATCCCGATATTCTTGAATTTATCAATTCAAAATTTGAAGGAAACAAGTTAAATAACTTCAATATCTCAGTAGGCATAACAAATAAGTTTATGGAAGCTGTAAAAGAAGATACAGATTATGACCTGGTGCATCCAAACTCCGGTAATGTGCAGAAAACGCTTAAAGCAAGGGAAGTTTTCGATCTTATAGTAGACCATGCCTGGAGAAACGGTGAACCGGGCATAGTATTTGTGGATAACATCAATAAGTACAACCCAACCCCGGAGCTTGGCCCAATAGAATCCACCAATCCCTGCGGAGAAGTGCCCCTTCTTCCTTATGAGGCGTGTAACCTGGGTTCTATCAATCTCAGCCAGATGATTAAATATGATGAAGGTAAACCTGGAATTGATTGGGAAAAACTGGAGCAAACCACCCGTCTTGCAACACATTTTCTCGATAATGTTATAGAAGTAAACAACTATCCATTGCCCCAAATTACTGATATGGTAAAGGGTAACAGGAAAATTGGCCTGGGAGTTATGGGCTGGGCGGATATCCTTATGATAATCAACACTCCTTATGACTCGGAAGAAGGCACAAACCTTGCTCTTCAAGTGATGGAGTTTATTGATTACCACTCAAAAGCAGAATCAATCGAGCTTTCAAAGCAAAGATCAGCATTTCCTAACTTTAAAAACAGTGTTTATGACGGTAAAAATTTTCTTTATGATAAATTTAAAGGCAGAACCGGCGGTAAAATTCCTGAAGAAGCCTGGCAGGAACTGGATAACCAGATACGGGAATACGGCATAAGAAACGCCACAACTACCTGTATAGCTCCGACAGGGACAATCAGTATGATATCCGGCGCTTCCTGCGGAGTTGAGCCTTTGTTTGCGCTTGTGTTTACAAGACATATTATGGATGGAACCACGCTGCTTGAGGTTAACCCGATTTTTGAAAAAGCAATTAAGGACAGCGGGGTTTATTCCCGGGAATTAATGGAAAAAGTATCTGAGCATGGGTCTGCCCATGGAGTAGACGAAATTTCGGCTGAGATTCAGCGTGTTTTCGTGACTTCTCATGACATATCCCCTTGCTGGCACGTGAAAATGCAGGCTGCTTTCCAGCTGCATACCGATAATGCCGTTTCAAAGACGGTAAACTTTGTGGAAGAAGCTTCAAGAGAGGATATTGCGCAAACTTATATCCTTGCATATGAATCGGAGCTTAAAGGAATTACTGTTTATAGAAACAACAGCAGGTTCAATCAAGCAATGCAGATTAAATCCTCCGATAAAGAAGGTAAGGAAGAAAAGGCTGAAGAGCAGCAGGAATGCCTGTTTAAGGAATCCGATGACGATAAAAAATGGGTAACCCCAAGGGAAAGACCTAACCTGACCTTTGGAATGACCGATAAAATCCAGACAGGCTGCGGGCCTTTATATGTAACTATAAACACGGATGAAGAAGGTCTTTGCGAAGTATTTGCCAGAATGGGCAAATCAGGCGGCTGTGCAACCAGCCAGGCTGAAGCCACAGGAAGGATGATTTCCATTGCACTCAGGGCAGGGGTCGATATTAATTCAATAATTGACCAGCTAAAGGGAATTCGCTGTCCTGCCCCTTCTTTCAGTAAAGGGGGAGTGATTTTGTCCTGTTCAGACGCTATTGCCAAGGTTCTTGAAAGAAATACAGACAAGATTCCTGAACTGGTGCAGATTAAAAATGGTAAAGCCCCTATAAGCCCTTATGAACAGGCTAATGCAGAAAAAAACATAAGCAAGCTCGATATGGGACTTTGCCCGGAATGTCCGGATTGCGGTGCTATGCTTGAATTTAAGGAAGGCTGCGCAATGTGTAACAGCTGCGGCTTTTCAAGATGCAGCTAGAAGAATAATTGGTAGTGGTTAAGTAATAACTGACGAGTGCTGTCATTGTAAATCGTGGATTTTCTTATATACGGTTATAATTGGGTTGCGAAGCAATCTTTTTGCCTGCCATGCCAGAAGGAAGATTGCTTCGCAAGTTGGTTAACCTCATAAATGCGACGTTTTCTGCCTTGTAAATGAAGACAAGAAAAAATTTTTATCAGTTAAAACTTAAGCACTACCAAAATTCTTACAAATGCGTAAGGGGGTTTCTATGCTATTTTACCCCGAAAGTGTGATCTGCCCCTGCAGAAATAGACGTGAAGCCTGTCTGGGATGTTATCTGGGTTGGAATGCTCCTATCTATAGTATTCCCCAGCCCTAACTGCCCATAACTATTAAATCCCCAGCACCAGGCAGTCCCGGCCTTTAACCCGCAGGTGTGATATCCCCCTGCAGAAATAGAAGAAATAGATGTGAACCCTGTCGGGGATGTTATTTGTGTTGGCACACTCCTATATGTAGTATCCCCCAGCCCTAACTGCCCACCACTATTCCTTCCCCAGCACCAGGCAGTCCCGGCCTTTAACCCGCAGGTGTGATATCCCCCTGCAGAAATAGATGTGAAACCTGTCTCGGATGTTATTTGGCTTGGCACATTCCTATTTGCAGTATGCCCCAGCCCTAACTGCCCATCACTATTCTTTCCCCAGCACCAGAGAGTCCCGTCATTCTTTAAACCGCAGGTGT